>NZ_RCVI01000162.1:0-18292 GCF_003667455.1 Micromonospora sp. CV4
CACCTGGCCGGCCCACGCCGTCTCGGTGAGCAACCCCGGCGGCAGCGGGTGGTCGGCGACGCCGGCCACCGCGCGCAACGCCCGCAGCGCCGCCGCCTCGGCGGTGACCAGCGCGCGGGTCGCGTCGTTCCAGCCGATCTTCGCGTAGCCGCGCGGGCGGCCGTCGGCGCTGAACAGTTGCAGGGTCGGCTTGCCGTTCGGATCCGGCGGTCGCACCCCACAGGCGGCCAGCAACGGCGTACCGCCGAGCGCGTCCGTGAGCCGTTCGGTCAGCAGCAGGTCGGCCGCGGGCACCCCGGCCGGCACCGAGACGGTCAGCGTCGGAAAGGGCGCCAACCCGGCCGGGCCGAACCGGGCCAGCCCGCCGAGCACCGCCCGCAGCGCACGCACCTTCGGCGGCCGCAACGCGTTGTACGCCAGCAGCGACGCCGCCCCGGCGCGGGGCGCCCCCAACGGCACCAGGAACCGCGCCCTGGCCACCGACGGCACCACGGCGTACCGGGCGACCGCCCGGTGACCCGGCGGCGGGGCCGCGCCCACGGTCAGGCCGACCCGCTCGTCCGGAAAGACGGCGCGGCTCACCCAGCCCAGCCCGTCCACGCGGGACCGGGGGTCGGTGGCCGTGCCGACTTGGGTCGTCACGCCGCCCGGTCCGCCCAGTCGAGGGCCAGCCCGAGCCGCTGGCGCAACGCGTCGTTGTACGGCCGGTAGTAGTCGGTCAGCTCGGCGCGCACCGCCGGCTCGAGAGGCGCCGAGCGCCGGTCGTTGTAGACCTTGAAGCTCGGCAGGTCGTGCGGCGGCAACCCGAGGAAGTCCAGGGTGCGCCGGTAGGTTGCGCGGGAGTCGCGGTAGAGGTCCTCGCTGGGCAGGAAGAGGATCTGCTCCCGGTCGAAGCGCTCCAGCCACGGCTCCAGGTGCTCCAGGTAGCGCCCCCGAGCCCGGTACGTGTACCAGTCGTACGGCTCGCTGAAGGACTCCGGCTCGGCGATCAGCCGCTCCCGCTCCCCCGCCGTACGCTCCGGCTC
The DNA here is from genome assembly GCF_003667455.1 of Micromonospora sp. CV4. NCBI lineage: Bacteria > Bacillati > Actinomycetota > Actinomycetes > Micromonosporales > Micromonosporaceae > Micromonospora > Micromonospora sp. CV4. The sequence goes on from NZ_RCVI01000162.1 coordinate 1,026, forward strand.
GGCGGCCAGCGCGGCGCCGAAGTCCAGCGGCTCGATGCCGTGCGTACGGCGCTCCTTCCAGTGCGAGTACGCCCGCTCCACCGGATCGCGCAGCAGCACGATCAGCTTCACCGTCGGCATCAGCCCGGCGACCCGCTGCGCGGCCAGGGGATGGAACATGTACAGCGGGGCGGCCTCGCCGACCCGGACCGGCCCGCCGTGCCGCCTGGCCAGCGCCTCGCGCTGCCGCTCGGTGGGAAAGTGCGAGCGGTACCACGCCTCGCCGCGACCCCAGTGCTCCTCGAAGTAGTGCGCCGACTTGGTGTTCCACGCCGGGAAGAGCCGCGGCACCAGCGGGTGCTGGATGAGGTAGTTCCACAGGGAGGTGGTGCCGCCCCGTTTGGTGCCGATGATCAGGAAGTCCGGCAGGGGCCGCCGGTCGCTGGTCCGCACCGCGTAGTCGACCAGGGACTCCTTCAACCGGTTGGTCACCTGGGTCGGCACGAGCTGCTTCACCCGATCTCGGATGGACGACACAGCGTTCTCACCTGCCCTTCGTCGAGGTGTCGGCGGCGACCGGCGCCGCCGCCTGACTGCGACGGAACTGCCTCATGGTCACCCGGATGCGCCCTCGTACCCGGGGCACCGTCAACAAGCCGACGCAGCCGATGGCCAGCACGCTCAGTGCCACCGCCAGGCCGGCGATCCCCCGACCGCCGGTGAGCAGGCCGGCCAGGGCTGCGACCCCCACCCCGACGATGACCGCGGCCGCCGCCCGTACCAGCGCCGCGTCGACCAGGGGCTGCCCGATCACCACCCGGGCACAGACGAAGGAGATCAGGTTCTCGGTGGCGATGCCGGCCGCCCAGGCGAGCGCGGCACCCGTCACGCCGTGCTGCGGGATCAGCCACAGTCCGAGGGAGACGGTGACCACCAGTCCGGCCACCGTCGCGGCCAGGTGCAGGCCACTGCGACCGCTCATCAGCAGGAGGGTCTGTACGTTTCCCACGCCGGTGTTGACCAGCATGGCCAGGGCCAGCACGGTGATCGCGGTGGCTCCCGCGGTGAACCCGGGCCCGAAGAGTTGCAGGAACGCCAGCCCGAACACCGCGAGCAGAAGGTAGACCGGCCACGACAACACCAGTGCCCAGGTGGTCATCTGCCGGTGCACCGCCGCGGCCGCGGCCCGCTCACCATCACCGAGCAGCCGGGAGAGCTGGGGCGACACCGCTACCCGCAAGCCCTGCATGGCCAGTTGGCCGGCCAGGATGTATCGGCCGACCGCGCCGAACACGCCGGCGTCGGCCTGCCCGGCGAGCACCGAGGTGAGCAGCACGCCCACCCACACGGCGCTGGCGTCGATCGCGGCGGAGGCGGCGCGGGGCAGCGCGAAACGCCAGAACGCCGACCAGTCGGCCCGCTCGGGGCGCAACGCCGCACCCCGGCCGACGCCCAGCGGGCCAGTCACCATGACGAGGCAGGCCAGGATGGCGATCGCCGCCGGGACCACCCAGCCGACCATGCCGACGAGTACGCCACCGCTGGCCACGGCCGCCGCACCGACCAGCACCGGCCGGGCGACCGGCACCAGGACGGACTGCACGCCGACGTACGCCCGGATCGGACGGACGCATCGCAGCACGGCCAGCAGGAGCGTCATCGTCACCACCAGCGGCACCGCGGCGAAGCTGGCCGCGATCAGGGCCGTGTCGGTACCGCTGTGCGCGTCCAGTAGGTGGGGTGCGAGCGCGTCGGCGGCGAACACCCCGCCGACGGCGACGACGACGGCGGCCACCAGCGGAGGCAGCAGCGCCACCGGGAGCACGCGTGCCGCGTCGCCCGCACGACCGGCACGCCGGCGAGGCAGCGTCCAGATGAGCCCGGTCTCCGCACCCAGGGTGCAGATGGCGGCGGTCACCGTGACGACTCCGATCGCCGCGAAGAACGCGCCCGAGCCGACGGTGCCGTAACCGCGGGTGATCACCACTGCGAGCAGGAAGCCGAAGAGCCCGTTGGTCGCGGCCCCGGCAAGCCCCGCGAGGCCGGTACGAGCGCTGCGCCGCGCCTCGGTCGTACCGTCGGCGCTCAACGCACCGGAGCCGGAGCCGAGAGCTGGGCGGGTCCCGGTGGTCATGCGGCCATCGCCTCCTGGCTGGGGACAGGGCGCTCGGGACTGGCTCCCCTGGGTCCCGCCTCCTGCTCGGCGAGGGCCATCGCGACGGCGACAGCGAAGTACGCGACCGCGATGGTGGGGTCGGCCATGCCGTAGAACGGGATCTGCACCAGGCAGATCACCGGGACCACCGCCAGCCACTGCCCGGGCGCCGAGCGGGCCCGGGCGCTCTTCAGCGTGGCGATCACGAACCAGGCGAGGAAGCAGAGCAATGCCGGTACGCCGTGGCTGAACAACACCGTCCAGAGCTGCCCCTGGGTGCCGACCGGCACCTCCGCGGTGACCGTGTCCACGGTGACGGGCGCACCGTACCCGAGCCACGGTGAGTCCCACATGCGGCGGATGACCTCGGCGTAGAGGGACAACCGGTCGGTGTTCGTGTCGCTCGACTCGACCCGGTTGTTGATCAACTCAGCGACCGGGATCAGCAGGGTGGTCAGTCCGCCGATGATCAGAACCCCGACGACGGACGCACCCACCCGGACGTTTCCACGCAGCGCGGCCCGCACGCCGAGCACGGCCAGGCCGACGCCGAGGCTCGCGAACATCACTCGGTTCAGGGTGAGGAATGCCGGCGCCAGGGACAGCGGCAGCGACACCAGCAGTGCCCAGCGGAGGATCCCGCGACGGCGCAACATGGTGTACGCCACGACGCACGGCAACGTCATCGCGTACGCGCTGCCGTAGTTGTTCGTGTACGGAAACGGCGCCGTCGGCCGGTAGATCGGGTTGAGCGACAACTTGCTGTATTCGGCGGCGCTGACATGAACCAGGTCCTGCATGTACGGGTGGCCGGCCACGCCTCCGGGCAGCAGCACCTCCAGCGGGGTGGTCAGTTCGAATCGCGGTGCCAGCACACCCAGCCAGCCCAACACCACCAGACCGAACCAGAATATGCAGAGCGGCACGAGGGCCCCCGGCACGTCGCCCCGCTCCCGCGCGTAGACATACACGTACACGCCGACCACGAGGGCGGTGACGTAGAAGCCCAGCCGCAGACTGAAGGGCAGCAGCGAAACCGGTGTGGGTAACTGTGTGGCGCTGAGCAGCACCAGGGCCAGGAACAGCAGCCAGATTCCGGTGGCCGGCGGAAGCGGCACCCGCCCCCGGACGATCAGCAACGCCAGCAGCACCGCGCCGAACAGTGGCCAGATCAGGTAGAACGCGCCGGCCAGCCACCACAGCGGAACCAGACCGAACATGATCAGCAGCGGCCAACGGGGCAGCCGGGGTGGTGACGGCGCGGAGACGATCGGTGGACCACATCCGTCCGGCTCGCTGCTGGCCAGGGCAACAGCGACGGACACCGTCAGCCCCGCCCGCTGCGGGTGAGGACGAAACCCAGCGGGGTGACGCCGGCCGCGAGCAGCCGCTCCGTGAGCCGACGCAGATCGACCTGACGGGTCCGGTCCTGTTCCACCACCACGACCGCAGTGCCCTGACGAGCCGCCGCCACGCCACGCTCGTCGGCCTCGGAGGGGGGCGCGTTGAAGAGCACGACGCCGGTGGCGGTGCGCTGGCGCCACGTGCCGAAACGCACTCCGCCGGCACCCACAGGCACCTTCTCCGCGCTGTTTCCGACCATGTTCATGTCGCTCGAGGCCGCGCTCACGCTCGTTCGCGGCAGGGTCATGGTGGCGTCCGGGTCCGCCGACGGGTAACTGCCCACCGGGTACGGGGACGGACGGCGGGTGGGGATCGGCTCGGTGGCGTCCTTGCCGCTGACCGAATCGGCGCCTCGGGGCTTCGGTACGAGTGGGCGTACCGGGTTGGCCGTCGCGGGCAGTTGATCGCGGTCCGCGAGCACGGCGGCACGCAGCTGCTCGAGGCGGCCACTGTCGTCGGCCACGTAGACGTCCCGGCCGGTCGCGGCGAGCGCCACCGCCAGACCGGCGGTGATGGCGGTCTGGTCCTCGCGAGTGGTCAGCAGCGCCACCCGGGCCGGTTCGCGGACCCGCTCGGCGATGGCCATCGCCGCGTACCGGATGTCGGCGTCCACCGCCTTCCTTCGGCCGCGAACTCGCCGGCCGCGCACAGTACCGAGCAGCGGCAGGCCGGTGACATCGCGTCCGTCGTGAACCGAGCGGACCCGGCGGTCCGCGGACTCCCAGCCGTACGCCAGCACCACGCCCAGCAGTACGCCGCCGAGCAGCCCGGCCAGCACGTAGAGCAGGAGGTGCCCGCTGGAGGACACCAGGACGTTCTCCGCGCTCTGCGTGATCCAGCCCGGGTTGACATCGACCGCCGCGATCTCTGTTCGGGACGACTTCAACTGGGTCAGCTGATTGTTCGTGCCGCCCAGCTCGGCAATGGCGGCGTCCAACGAGCCGTCCCGCGCGTTCGCGATTCGCCGCTGCAAGGCATCGCGCTGCTTCTCCACCTCGACGATGCTCTCGTCATACCGCTTCAGCATCTCGGCCCGCTGCTTCTCGTACATCGTCCGGCGCACGTCGAGGTAGGCCTGCGCGGCAAGGTTCACGTTGTGTACCGCGTCATCGGTGGAGCGATCGGTGTAGGAGAAACGTAGGATCTGCCCGCCGGTTGGTACCTCCACCTCCAGCGCGTCGCGCACATCGCGCTGATCCCTACCCTCTGCCGCGAGCCGCTGCACGACTTCGGTCCCGGTGGCGATGCCGCTCTCCACGTTCATGTTCACTGCCCGGTCGGCGGCGGCGCCGCTCGGGGTGAAGGCGTCGGTGACAACCGGGCGTACCGCCACCACGGCGCTCGCGGTGACCGCGCCAGGACTGAGCAGGACGTACCCGAGGGCGGCGAACAGGCCGACCGCGGCGACCGCCGCGACCAGCCGGATCCGGTGCAGAGGGACGCGGAGCAGGTCGGTCAGGGTGACTGTCCGGGCCGGCGCGCCCCCACCGCCGAGCGGATCGGCGGACCAGGAACCGGGAGATGCATCAGCCATGAACTTCACCGTCTGTTATGGATTTTCTGAACGGAACGACGCTCGTACACGCCGCACGTTCCCCTGCGAGGCGTCGGGCCGGCGACGTGGTCCGCCGCCGGCCCGACGTGATCTATCGATTCTGTGTGACGAACGGGTCAGTCGTCACTGCACCGAGAAGAAGATCCTCGGCGTGGACCAGGTCAGCCCTCCACCCGCCGGCGCGATCACCGTGCTGGTCGCGCCGTCCACAACCGGGGCGGCCGTCGGATCGAACGGCACGCTGCGCAGGGTGCCGTCGGTCCCGCCGTACACGATCCGGCCGTTGACCCAGGCCATGCCGCGCACCGACGACCAGGTGACGCCGGTCGTCGGAAGAGCGAACTCGGTCGCGCCCAGATAGTTGCCGTCGATCTCGAAGTAGCGGTAGTAGAGCGCATTGGCGCCACTGCGGGTGTAGTACAACCGGCCGTTGAGGTAGAACGCGCCGGTCATGCCCGCTGCGTTGAACCAGTCGTTGAACCCCGACGACTCCCAGGGAACGCCGATGGCACCGCCGTTGAACATCGAAACGTCGAGCCGGCTGCCGGTGGGGGTGCCGGAAATCGTGTGCGCCCAGTAGATGCGGTCGCTCACCCGCCAGGTCGCGCCGGCGTTCGTGTAGTTGGGCTGGCTGACCGTGGTGGGGGCACCGACAGTCGCGCCGTTGAACGAGGCCTTGGCCAGCTGACCCTCGCCGGTGCCGAGGTAGAGGTTGCCGGTGGCCGCGGTCGGCGGGTTCTTCGGGGCGAAGGTGCGACCGCCGGCGATCGGGAACATGCCGAGCCGGCCGTGGTACTCGCTGCCCATCCCGTCGGAGTTGTGCCCGAAGTACAGCCCGTCGCTGCCCCGCCACAGCACGGGGACCTGCGAGCCCCAGGTGCTGGTGCCGGCCGGCATGGACGCGCTGCCGCGGCGGCCGGGGTTCCACGCGACCGGCAGTCCGGTCGCCGGGGTGACGGCGGCGATGCCGAGCCGGTCGATCGCGCCGTTGCCGGCCGCGTCGCTGGCGTTCGGGTTGTTCAGCCAACGGAAGTGCCCACCCAGGTAGATGACGTTGTCGGCCACCTCCACCGAGGTGATGGTGTCGTTGCCGGTGTAGTCGACCCAGGTGCCGAGCTGGCCGCTGCCCCGGTCTGCGGTCTCGAACCGGATCAGCGCGTCGCAGTAGGCAGCCGGCCAGCCGGCGCCGCCGTTGGTACCGACGACGAACCAACTTCCGTCCGCACCGAACTTCAGGTCCTGCACGTAGTGCACGAAGGTCTCGGGCGCCGCACACGGCGCGACGAACTTCTCAGTGCTCCAGTCCAGCACGGTTGGCGTACCAGAAAGGTCGATCATCGCCATCTGGTTCCGGGACAGTCCGTTCACCAGGGTGAAGTTGCCACCGGCGATCATGGTCTGCCCGTCCGGGGTGACATCGATCGTCCAGCCGTACGAGCCGGTGCCGTGCCGCCCGACGGTGGCGTTGATGTTGAAGGTCGGGTCGATCGCGCCGGTGGTGGCGTTCAGCCGGGCCAAACCGGAGTGCGCGGCACCGTTCAACCAGTTGAACGCGCCGGCAACGTAGAGCCAGTTGCCACGCAGCACCATGTCCCGGATCATGCCGCCGTCGGAGCGGCCGACCCAGCTACCGATGGTCGCCCCGGTCGCGGGATCCAGCGCCACCAGGTTCTTCCGGGAAACGCCGTTGACGTTCTTGAATCCGCCGCCGACGATGAGCGTGCCGTTCGGGCCGGCGATCAGGGTGTTGACCGGGCCGTCGAGAACCGGCAGGAACGTGGTCGAGATGGTTCCGCTCGTCCGGTCGTACGCGAACAGGTAACTCCGCGTGATCCACGCCGCGCTGGCGTTCTGCCGGATCTGGGTGAAGCTGCCGCCCACGTACACCTGAGAGCCGACCTGCGCGAAGGCGCGGGTCTCGCCGTCGCGGCCGTGCGGGGTGTTGTCGGCCGGGTTGGTCGACACCACGGTCGCCGTCTCGGGCGCCGGCACCACGGCGGCCGAGGTGACGGAGGGTACGGTCAACACTGCGGCGAGGGTCACCAGGCCGACTGCTGCCGCACGGATACGGGATCCGGCAGATCGCCGAGAGAGCGAAACTATGGGCACGCTACGCCTCCAAGTTGGACGAGAACCCGCGTAGCGTGCCTCGTCGATCATGATTCGCGATATCCGCCGATTGGGCGGTCGCCGGCCCCACGCGACGACGACGGGTGGTCTCCCTGTCGGGTATCGGACTCACCTCAGCACGCCTCGGTCGAGCAGCGATGCAGGAACAGGTCAGACTGTGGTCGTGACCTCGACGGGCACCGCGTCCGCGGACCGGATGGGTGGACGCACCCGGCCCTCGGCCACGAGGACCGTCAGCACCATCACGCCGAGCAGCAGGGTGGCGAAGATCCAACCACCGATCACGTCGGTGAGCCAGTGCCGCTCGGCATAGATCCTGGTATACCCCTCCACCGCGACCAGCACGGCCAGCGCGGTCGCGATGGCAATTCGGCCGCGTCTCGGGATGTTCCAGGTCAGCCCCGCCAGCACCGCGATGGTGCCGAAGGTGAGCATGACCCGGGCACATCCGCCGGAGGGATAGGTGCCGAGGTCCGTGGGTGGGTGGCCGCGGTCCACGGTCAGGGCCAGAATCTGCTGGGTGTACTGCTCGAGGACGAACTGCAACGGCATCGCGACCAGCGGGATCCACCATCGGCGGCGCCGCCAGGCGATGGCGAAGCCGATCGCCGCGACCACCGTCACCCACTTGAGCGGGTACCGGTCCCCAATCGCGGTGATGAACGAGTTGATGTCGGCCCACACGTCGACTCGGCGGGCATGCACGTAGTCGAAGACCGGATGGTCGACGGACGGTTCCAGTCTGGACAGCAGTTCGCCGAGGGGCCAGCAGATCGCCACGACCGCCGCGGACCCGGCGAGCAGGACGACAAGAGCGGCCCCGATCCGGCCGAAGGCCTCGGTGAGCCCGGCCACGGCGACGCGCAGCCGGTCAGCCGCCCGACTCTCCCGCACGGCCGGCGCCCAACGGGTCGCCACCACAGGGATCACGACGGCCGGCACCAGCACCGACAATGCCCCCAGCGCGTAGATCAGAGCCACAGCCGAACACCGCCGTCCGGTCGACCGGCGGCTGATCCCGCCACATCCGTGGCACGCAGCCACCTGGTGTCCGCCGACGTCATCGGTCCCCCCTCACCCGAGCCGCCGAGCAACCACCCCGTTCAGGGTCCGTCGGCACCACCGCATGGCATTCGAGGTGACACGTTAAGGGACTTGGACGCTCCGCGGTAGCCGCCAGTCCGTCCGCGCTCCGTCGACCACCTGTCGTGGTTTCGACAATCGTCGGTGCCGTGCAACTGGCCCGAACTCCAACCAGTGCGGTCGAGTCGCAATCACGACAGAGGCGGTCGTCAGCGGCTCCCCCCGGTGGGCTGCCGCAGGTACGGGTCCCGGCCGGCCTCAGCGAAGCCGGCCACGGCCGCGGCATCGTGGTTCATCGTCATGTCGCAGGTCGACGAGCGGGTGGTCACGCCCGACGAGTTGAAGTAGATGGCCGCCTTGATCTTCGGGTGCGCCTTCAGTGCCGCCGGGAACTCCTGGAACCAGCGCTGCTTGGCGCCCCGGTCAGCGGAGTTGAAGTTGGTGCCGAACTCGGCGAGCATCCGCGGCTTGCCGGCACCGATGCCGTTCTCGTCCAGCCAGCGGTAGAAGCCGCCGACGGTGGTGCTCGGGCTCTTCCACACCGTGCTGCCGTTGCAGACGTGGAAGTTGTACGGGTCGTAGGCCACCCAGTCGACGTAGCGGTCGCCCGGGTACAGACCGGCGTACCGGGAGTAGTGCCCGGACCAGCCCATCATCGTCCAGACCCAGACCGCGTTGTCCGCGCCGGCCTTGGCGAACCGCTCGTACACGTAGCGCCAGGCCCGGACGAAGTCGGCGTCACTGCCCTTGGCCGGTTCGTCCTCCGGCTCGTGATCGAAGCCCAGGAAGACCGGCACCTTGGCGTCCCGGATCCGGCCCGCGACCGCGTCGATGGTCGCGTCGTGCCGGCCACTGTAGACGTCCGCCCAGGTCAGGGTGGTGCCGGCGGAGAAGTCGCGCGACTCCCAGGCGAAGAACATCAGCCGACCCTCGCGCATCTGCTGCTGCTCGTACGCGTCCGGGAAGGCGCCGTTGCTGCCGGCGTTGGAGAAGTCGTGGTAGCGGTGCACGATGTCGAACTTGCGGCCCACCTGCGCCTCGACGTCGGCGACCGCCTTGCCGTGGTTCCAGCCGCTGCCCGCCCCGGACGGCGAGTACATGCCCCACCAGGCACCGCAGGAGGGGACGAGCTTGTCCGACACCGCGCCGCACGTGCCGGGCGGGACCGTGGGGCTCGCCGACGCGGTGGGCGTCCGGGTCGGGGCGATGGTCGGCGACGGCTTCGGCGCGGCGGTGGTCGGCGACGCGCTCGGCGACGCGCTCGGCGTCGGCGGCGGCGCCGGGCGGGTGGTCGTCACCGGCGACGGCCGGGCCCCGATGTCGTAGCTGATCACCAGGCGCGGCCGCAGCTCCGAGTCGCGGTTCTCCGCCGACGCCCAGTAGATCCGGGTGTCCAGGCCGGCCTGGGCCAGTGACACCGTCCAGGTGCCGTTGCCGGTGACCAGACGGGAGACGTCCCACTCGTTGAAGCCCTTGGACACCCCGGTCAGGGTGTCCAGCGCCGCGCCGGCCGCCTTCGGGGCCGGCCGTGCCTCGCGGGCGCTCAGCGGCGAGGCGTGCGCCGTCACCGTGGCGGCGAACTGCTGCCAGGCGTGCACCCGCAGCGTCGCCCGCACGTTGACCGCAGCGGCCGGCACGGTGGTCACCGTGAACTCGATGACCGCCTCCCGGCCGCCGCGCGGGTTGCCGTCGCAGCGCGCCGGGCAGGTCGCGAGGGTCGGCTTGGCGGCGTTGTCGCCGTCCTGCGTCACCATGGTCGCGGTGGTGTCGGCCGCCGCCCGGATCGAGAGGTCGTCGCTGGCCAGCAGCGGCATCATGGTCACCACGATGCCGGCGACCACCGAGCCGCCGACCACGCCGACGGCGATGGCCTTGCGTCGGGGGTCGGGGCGGTGCCGGGTGACGCGGTGCAGTCCGTGCCTGCTCAAGGAGTACTCCCTGTGTCTACTGCCGTAACGTTCTGCAGCGTATCGACGACCACATCATGTCGTACGGAGGACAGTTATCCCTAAGCGCGTCTTAACGGTCAGCTAAGGAAGTCGCCACCGGTGGCCCGGCGCAGGGCCGAGCGCATCGCCGTCATCGGGGCGGCCACGCCGGTGAACTGCTCGAACTGGCCGACGGCCTGGGCCAACAGCAGGTCCAATCCGGACACCACCCGCAGGCCCGCCGCGAGGGCGGAGGCGGCCAGCGGCGTCGGCCACGGGTCGTACAGCGCGTCGAAGAACACCGCGCCCGGCCGCCAGGTCACCACACCGGCCAGCGGATCCGCGACCCCCTTCGGCACGGTCGACACGACCACCTCGGCGCCCAGGTGCCGCGACGCGTCAGCCCAGGACCCGGCGGACAGCACGACATCCAGCGCATCCGCCACCGGCCGCAGGTCGTCGACCGCCTCGACCCGGCGGGCCACCACCGTCACCGAGGAGCAGGCCAGCCGTGCGGCGGCGGCCAAGGCGGCACGGGCCGTTCCACCCGCGCCGAGCACCGTCATGGCGGCGCCGGGGCCGACGCCGGCGTCGGTGAGCACCCGGACCATCCCGCCGACGTCGGTGTTGTCCGCGTACCAGGAGCCGTCCGGACGGCGTACCAGCGTGTTGGCCGCACCGACCGCGGTGGCGACCGGCGAGGCGGCGTCCGCCACCGCGAGCGCCGCCTCCTTGCCCGGCATGGTCACCGACAGCCCGGCCCACTCCGGACCCAGGCCGGCGACCAGGGCCGGCAGCTCCGCCGCCGCGCACTCGATCCGGGTGTACGACCATCCGACCAGCCCGGCGGCCTCGTACCCGGCGCTGTGGATCACCGGGGAGAGGGAGTGCGCGATGGGCTTGCCCAGCACCGCGGCCCGTCGTCGGAGCGCCATCAGATGATGCCGGCCTCCCTGGCCCTGGCCTCGTTACGCTGGTGCCCCTCGTAGGTCTCGGCGAAGGCGGAGTGGCCCTGCTTGTCGATCGCCACGAAGTAGAGCCACTTGCCCGGCGGCGGAGCCATCGCCCCCTCCAGTGCCTGCTTGCCCGGGTTGTTGATCGGGGTGGGCACGAGGCCGCGCAGCTTTCGGTTGTACGGGTTCTTCGGGTCGTCCAGCTCAGCCGCCGTCATCTGCGCGGAGGTCTTGGTCGGTTTGCCGATCGACTCCAGGTAGTAGTTGACCGTGACGTCCATCTCCAGGCAGTTGCAGTTGAACTCGCCGTACACCCGGTTGTAGGCCACCCGGGCGACCTTGCCCAGGTCGTCCTTGTTGCCCGCCTCGGCCTGGGCCAGCGACGACACGATCAACGCCTCGTACGGGCTGACCTTGCGTTCCTTCTGCACCCGGTCGGCGAACTTCATCTCACCGGTCACCGAGAGGAAGTTGTCCACCATCAGCTTGAGGATGCTCTCCGCGGTGGCCTTGGGCGGGATCTCGTACGTGTCCGGGAAGAGGAAGCCCTCGATGGACTTGACGGTCTTCTTGCCGTCGTCGCGCTTGAACCACCAGTCCGGGACGCCGAGCGCTTCCGGGTCCTTCGCCGCGGTCTGGAAGTCCTTGATCGGGATCTTGGTCTTCTCGGAGAGCAGCTTGTAGATGCTCAGGCTGGTGCGACCCTCGGGGATGGTCAGCCCGTTGACGATCTTGTTCTTCAGGTCGAGCATCGCGGTGACGGCGGTCGCGCCGCTCATCTGCTTGCGCAGCTTGTACGTGCCCGGCTGGATGTTCTTGCTGCGCGAGTTCGCCTCGGCGGCCTCGATGAACGCCTTCTGGCTCTTGACCACGTCGGCGGCGACCAGCGCGTCGGCCATGTCGGCCAGCAGCGCGCCCTGCTTGATCTCGACGGTGATCTCGCCGGTGCCGCCGCCGTCGTAGTCCGGGGTGACGAAGTAGTTCTGGATCCGGTCGAAGCCGTAGAACGCTCCGCCACCGATGCCGCCCAGCAGGAACAGAGCCAGCAGAAGCGCCAGGAACGTCTTGCCCCGGGAGCCACCGGACCCGCCCTTGCGCTTACGGACGAAGCTGCGCCGGTGCCGGCCCTTCTCCCCCCGCTCCGCCTCATCGAACCCAAGATCCAGATCGTCGATCATTACGTCCGCCTCCGCTGCGCGTCCAGCCAGCTCTGCAGAATCTCCACCGCGGCCGCCTGGTCGACAACCGCACGTTGACGCTTGCCCCGAACGCCACGCTCGGCAAGCCTACGAGAAGCGACCACGGTCGACATCCTCTCGTCAGTGAGCGTTACCGGGACGGGCGCTATCACATCGACCAGTCGGTCAGCGTACGCCTTCACATGGACAGCCGCCGGGCCGTGCTTGCCGGCGAGATTGACCGGAAGCCCGACGACGACCTGGACGGCCTCGTGCTCGGCCACCAACGCCGCGAGCTGGGCAAGGTCGCTCGGCACCGCGTCCGGAGCGGCGGTGAGGTCGCGCGCCAGGGTGACCAGCGGGACCGCCAGCACCCCGTCCGGATCCGAACGGGACACCCCGACCCGAACCTGTCCGACATCCACCCCGATCCGCACCCCCCGCGTCAGCCCCGTCACCGGCCGTCACCTCGGGTGAAGGACGAACCAGGGCGGACCGATCGGCCCGCCCTGGTCGAAAGATGGTGGTACTTCACGCCTCGGTGATCGCCTTCTCGACGGTGAGCAACAGCTTCGGCGCCTCGGCCGCCGGAAGGCCACCCCCCTGGGCCAGGTCGGGGCTGCCCCCGCCGCGCCCGGAGAACGCCGCCTTCACCAGATCCGACGCCGCCAGACCCCGAGAACGGGCCGCCTGGTTGACCGCCACCACCAGGGACGCCTTGCCGTTCGCCCGAGCCGCCACCGCGACCACCGCCGGCCGCGCCGGGTCGATCTTGCCGCGGATCTCCTGAGCCAGCGTCCGCACATCGTTGCCGGCCGCGCCCTCCGGCGCCTCGGTGCCCACGTACGCCACCCCGCGCACGTCCCTGGCCTGGGCGGCGAGCGCCGCCGCCCCGCCCAGCACCAGCTGGGCGCGGAGCTTCTCCAGCTCCTTCTCGGCGTCCCGGAGCTGGGTGACGGTCTGCTCCACCCGGTCGGCGACCTGGTCGTTCGGCACCCGGTACAACTCGGCCAGCCGGGAGACCAGCAGGTGCTCACGGGCCAGGAAGCCGAACGCGTCCATGCCGACCAGCGCCTCGACCCGGCGGACGCCGGAGCCGATCGACGACTCGGAAAGAATCTTCACCAGGCCGAGCTGGGCCGAGCGCGCCACGTGCGTGCCGCCGCACAGCTCCCGGGCGTAGTCGCCCACCTCGACGACCCGCACCTCCTCGCCGTACTTCTCGCCGAACAGCGCCATCGCCCCGATCCGGCGCGCCTCGTCCAGCGAGGTGATGAAGGCGTGCACCTCCAGGTCGGCCAGGAGCACCTCGTTGACCTGCTGCTCCACGTCATGCAGCACGCTCGGCGACACCCCGGTCGGGGTGTTGAAGTCGAACCGCAGGCGGCCGGGCGCGTTCAGCGAGCCCGCCTGGGTGGCCGAGTCGCCGAGGAAGTTGCGCATGGTCTGGTGCACCAGATGGGTGGCGGTGTGCGACCGGGAGATCGCCCGCCGCCGGGTGCTGTCGATCTCCGCGAAGCCGGTCTCGCCGGCCCGCACCTCACCCCGGATCACCCGGGCCCGGTGCACGATCAGGCCGGGCACCGGCTGCTGCACGTCGAACACCTCGATCTGACCACCGCCCACGGTGATCAGGCCCTGGTCGGGCTGCTGGCCACCGCCCTCGGCGTAGAACGGGGTGGTGTCGAGCACCAGCTCGATGGTGTCGCCCTCGGTCGCCGCCTGGCGCGGGCCGTCGTCGCCGAGCAGCGCCCGCACCCGCGACTCGCGAGCCATCTCGCTGTAGCCGGTGAACGTCACCGGCCCACCCGCGTCGAGCACCGACCGGTACGCCGACACGTCGGTGTGCCCGGTCTTCCGGGCCTGCGCGTCCGCCTTCGCCCGGGTCCGCTGGTCGGCCATCAGCCGGCGGAAACCCTCGTCGTCGACGCGAAGGCCCTGCTCCGCGGCGATCTCCAGGGTCAGGTCGATCGGGAAGCCGTACGTGTCGTGCAACTGGAACGCCTTCGCCCCGGACAGCGCCGCGCCACCCGCGGTGCGGGTCTCGGCGATCGCCGTGTCCAGGATCGTGGTGCCGGCGCGCAGCGTGGACAGGAAGGCGTCCTCCTCGGCGTACGCGTACTGCGAGATGCGGTCGAAGTCGGTCGCCAGCTCCGGGTACGACGGCGACATGCAGTCCCGCGCCACCGGCAGCAGCTCGGGCAGCGCCCGGTCCTGCCAGCCGAGCAGCCGGACCGACCGGATCGCCCGGCGCATGATCCGCCGCAGCACGTACCCGCGTCCCTCGTTGCTCGGGGTCACGCCGTCGCCGATCAACATCAGCGCCGTCCGCACATGATCCGCGATCACCCGCAGCCGGACGTCGTCCGGGTGCGACTCGCTGGCCACGTGACCGGAGTGCGCGCCGTAGCGCTTGCCGGTCAGCTCGGCCGCCCGGTCCAGGATCGGCCGGACCTCGTCGATCTCGTAGAGGTTGTCGACGCCCTGCAGGATCGAGGCCATCCGCTCCAGGCCCATGCCGGTGTCGATGTTCTTCGCCGGCAGGTCACCCAGGATCGGGTAGTCGTCCTTCGTGGTGCCCGGACCCCGCTCGAACTGCATGAAGACGAGGTTCCAGAACTCCATGTAGCGGTCCTCGTCGACGGCCGGGCCGCCCTCGCGGCCGTATTCCGGACCCCGGTCGTAGAACAGCTCCGAGGACGGGCCACACGGCCCGGGAATGCCCATCGACCAGAAGTTGTCCGCCTTGCCCCGGCGGACGATCCGCTCGGCCGGCACGCCGATCGAGCGCCAGATCTCGAACGCCTCGTCGTCGTCCAGGTAGATGCTCGGCCAGATCCGTTCCGGGTCCAGGCCGTACCCGCCCTGGTCCAGCGGCTTGGTGATCAGCTCCCAGGCGAGCGGGATCGCCCCCTCCTTGAAGTAGTCACCGAAGGAGAAGTTGCCGTTCATCTGGAAGAACGTGCCGTGCCGGCTGGTCTTGCCGACCTCGTCGATGTCCGGGGTGCGGATGCACTTCTGCACACTCACCGCCCGCTGGTACGGCGGGGTCTGCTGGCCCAGGAAGTAGGGGACGAACTGCACCATGCCGGCGTTGACGAACAGCAGGTTCGGGTCGCTGATGGCGGGCAGCGGAGCGGACGGCACCACGGCGTGGCCGTTCGCCTCGAAGTGGGCGAGGTACCGCCGCTTGATCTCCGCCGTCTTCATCGCTGGTGTTCCTCCGGAAAGATTTCTCGATCGCCGATCCGCGGGTCCTCCCGCAACTCGGCGAACTGGTCGTCGAACGCCTCGCCCTGGGCGAACGCCTGGTGGATCTCCTGCTCGCGCTCGGCCATCCCGATGCGAACGTCCTCCACGAAGCTACGCAGCGACTCGACCAGCCCGCCAGCGGATTCCGACAACGAGCTGGCGACGCCGGCCGGGGTGTACGCCTGCGCGGTCTTGGTCGCCTTGCGGACCACCACCACGCCGACGGCCAGACCGATGCCGAGCCAGAACAACCGCCTCATGTCTCGCTACCTCCTGGTGCGCCGGCCGGTCAGCGGTTGCCGCGCTTCGCGGCCCGTCGCTGCTGCTTGATGGTGTCGCGCACCTCGCGCTCGGTCTCGGCGTGCCGGCGGGAGGCGGCGGCCCGGCGCACGCCGTAGCCGAACGCGGCCACCTTGACCAGCGGGTTCGCGGCCGCGGCGGAGACCACGGTGGCCAGGTTCGCGACGTTGGCGGTGACGTTCTGGGCGTGGCTGGTCATCGTGTCGACCTTCGCCAGCTGGAGGTTCACGCCGTCGAGCGAGGTCTGCACCTGCTCCAGCGCGGTGTTGACGTTCTTCACCGTGGTGTTCACGTCGCCGATCAGCGGCGCGGTCCGATCGTTGAGGTCGTTGATCATCCGGGTGGTGGCGTCCACCGTGTGCCGCAGCCGCAGAATGGGCAGCGTCAGGATCAGCACCAGCACCGCGAACGCGCACGCCGCGACCAGCGCCGCAACCTCGCCAATGTCGCCCACGCCTGTCCTCCTCAAGCAGAGTTCCGCAGGACCCGACGCCCCCGGAACGCACAACCGTGGTACCCGTATCGGGCCCGCCGAGCCGTCACCGGTCAGCGGCAGCGGGCTCGGGCCCGCCAGCCCCAGACCCTACCGTCCGTGATGGAGACCCGCTCACGACGGTGAGGGCGTCAACTCACCCAGCGGATCCTCGCTGACCGTCGGGAACGGATCCTCTCCGGTCAGTGACGGATCGGTGCTCGGCTGCGGCCTGGTCCGCTCGTCGTCGATCGCGTTGCGTACCTTCACCGACACCAACGAGCCGGCGCACTCCGCCGCAGCGGCCGACGGCTCGGGAGACGGCACGATCGCCGGCTCGCCGTCGACCGGCGGCGGCACGCAGGTCGGTTCGCGTACCCACAGGTCGAGGGTCAGCTCGTCGCGGCGCCAGCAGGTGTAGCTGCCCTTCGTCCCCGGCTCCGGGCAGCGGGCCACCTTCCAGGGTTGCCAGCCGTCCGCACGCAGCGCGCTCTCGTAGACCGTCGCCGTCTCCTCGGGCGACTTCTCGGAGGTGACGGTGCGCTCGCGCAGCCGGCAGTCGAGCAGGCACCAGCGGCTGCCACTGACGTCGTCGACCGTCTTCGCGGCGGCCCAGCCCGGCACGTTCAGCTGGTCCAGATTGTCGAAGACCGGATCCCGGCTCAGCGTACGGATGCCGAAGAAGAGCGGCACCGCGCCGAGCAGCACGACGCTGACCAGCACCAGCACCGCCGCCCGCAGGCGTCGACGCTCGCGCGACTGACGGCGGAGCTCGGACCGGGGGCCCGGGGCGTCGTCGTCGTCGGACACGTCCCGGCCGGACGGGCGCAGCGCGGGCCCGGCGGTCGGCTCGGGCGCCGCCGGCCGTGCCCTACCGC
>NZ_RCVI01000231.1:0-77245 GCF_003667455.1 Micromonospora sp. CV4
TCCGTCGCGTCGGCGTTGGTCAGCACCCGTAGGGCGGTGTTGACCGCCAGCCACCGCAGCGGCTCGGGCTCCCAGCGGCGGGAGTGGTGGTTCACCCAGGGCAGGGCGGTCAGCTCGGTGCGCTCACCCCGGATCAGGTCTGCCAGGGTGCGGCCGGCGAGGTTGCTCGAACCCACCCCGTCCCCGACGTAGCCGCCCGCCCAGGCCAGCCCGCTCGCCCGGTCGAAGCCGACGGAGGCCGCCCAGTCCCGGGCCACCCCCAGCGGGCCTCCCCAGGTGTGCGTCACCGGCACATCCGGGCCGAGCGCCGGGAAGAGCTCCCCGAGCGTCCGCCGCAGAGCCGCGAAGACCCGTGGCTCGCGGTCGTAGCCGGGGGAGACCCGGGACCCGAAATGGTACGGAGCGCCACGCCCGCCGAAGGCCAGCCGACCGTCCGCGGTGCGCTGCCCGTAGATGATCACGTGTCGGTGGTCGGAGAACGTCTCCCGGCGGGCCAGTCCGATCCGCTCCCAGGTCTCGGGCGCAAGCGGTTCGGTGGCCACCATCAGCGAGTACACCGGCGCCACGGCGCGGCGCTGACCGGGCAGCGTGGGCGTGTACCCCTCGGTCGCCCGGACCACCACCGGCGCTCGTGCCGTGCCGGCCGCGGTGACCGCCGCGCCGGCCCGGATCGCGGTGACCGCGGTCCGCTCGTGAATGGTGACCCCGAGACGTTCCACCACCCGGGCCAGGCTGCGGACCAGCTTCGCCGGGTGCACCGCCGCGCAGTGCGGGGTGTACGTCCCACCGCGTACCCCCTCGGCGGCGCAGCGGGCGGCGGCCTCGCCGGGGTCGAGGAGCGCCAGGTGCTCCGCGCCGAAACCGAACGCGCGGGCCTCGTCCACGGCGGCCCGGGCCCGGGCGAGCTGCGGGCCGGTGCGGGCCAGGGTGACCGTGCCGCCGTCCGCCCAGTCGCAGTCGATGCCCTCCGCCGCGACCACCCGGCCCACCTCGCGCACCGTCTCGTGCAGGGCCCGCTGCATGGCGACCGCCGCGTCCCGGCCGTGCCGGCGGGCCAGGCCGGTCAGCGACGTGGGAAAGAGCGCGGAGCACCAGCCGCCGTTACGGCCGGACGCGCCGTACCCCGCGATCTCCTTCTCCACCACGATGATCCGCAGCGCCCGGTCCGCCCGGGCCAGGTGGTACGCCGTCCACAGTCCGGTGTACCCGGCGCCCACGATCACCACGTCGGCGTCCGCGTCACCGGGTAACGCGGGCCGAGGTGTCAGCGGCTCGTCCAGGGTGGACAGCCAGTACGACAGCTCCCGATAGTGGGACGTCACGGCCGCACCGCCGGTCAGAGCCGTGCCCACGCCTCCGTGAGCACCGTTCGTAGAATCTGCTCGATCTCGTCGAAGTGCCGCTGCTCGGCGATCAGCGGCGGGGCGAGCTGCACGACGGGGTCGCCCCGGTCGTCGGCCCGGCAGTAGAGCCCGGCCTGGAACAG
This sequence comes from Micromonospora sp. CV4, assembly GCF_003667455.1. Taxonomy (NCBI): domain Bacteria; kingdom Bacillati; phylum Actinomycetota; class Actinomycetes; order Micromonosporales; family Micromonosporaceae; genus Micromonospora; species Micromonospora sp. CV4. Next base: position 1,487 of record NZ_RCVI01000231.1, read on the forward strand.
AGCGGTGGAGAGGAAGCCGCGCAGCAGCCGCTCCGACTCGGCCTCGTCGAAGGTCTCCCGGGTCGTCTTGTCCTTGACCAGCTCGATGCCGTAGAAGTAGCCGTCGCCGCGCACGTCGCCGACGATCGGCAGGTCGTTGAGCTTCTCCAGAGTGGACCGGAACGCGTTCTCGTTGGCCCGTACGTGACCGACCAGGTCCTCGCGGGCGAAGACCTCCAGGTTGGCCAGGGCGACCGCGCAGGAGACCGGGTGGCCGCCGAAGGTCACCCCGTGGGCGAACATGCCGGTCTCGGTGAGGAACGGCTCCATCAGCCGGTCACTGGCGATCATCGCGCCGAGCGGGGCGTACCCGGAGGTGATGCCCTTGGCGGTGGTGATGATGTCCGGCTGGTAGCCGTAGCGCACGGCGCCGAAGTATTCGCCGAGCCGCCCCCAGGAGCAGATCACCTCGTCGGAGACGAGCAGCACGTCGTACGCGTCGCAGATCTCCCGTACCCGCTCGAAGTAGCCGGGTGGTGGTGGGAAGCAGCCGCCGGAGTTCTGCACCGGCTCCAGGAAGACCGCGGCGACCGTGTCCGGCCCCTCCCGCTCGATCGCCCGGCCGATCTCGTCGGCGGCCCAGCGGCCGAACGCCTCCGGGTCGTCGCCGTGCTCGGGCGCCCGGTAGAAGTTGGTGTTCGGCACCTTGATCCCGCCGGGCACCAGCGGCTCGAAGTCACTCTTGATCCCGGGCAGGCCGGTGATCGACAGCGCGCCCATCGAGGTGCCGTGGTAGGCGATGTACCGGCTGACCACCTTGTGCTTGTTGGGCTGGCCGGTGCGCTTGAAGTAGGCCCGGGCCAGCTTCCACGCCGCTTCGACGGCCTCCGAGCCGCCGGTGGTGAAGAAGACCCGGTTCAGGTCGCCGGGGGTGAGTGACGCGATCTTCTCGGCCAGCTCCACGGCCTTGGGGTGGGCGTACGACCAGAGCGGAAAGTACGCCAGCTCGCCGGCCTGCTTGGCGGCCGCCTCGGCGAGTTCGGTGCGGCCGTGGCCGGCGTTGACGACGAAGAGCCCGGCGAGCCCGTCCAGGTAGCGGCGGCCCTGCGCATCCCACACGTACGCGCCCTCGCCGCGCACGATGGTCGGCACCTCGCCGGCGGAGTAGCTCGCCATCCGGGTGAAGTGCATCCAGAGGTGGTCGGTGGCGTTGGCCATGTCAGCCCCATCGGTCGTCGGGCCGGTCCAAGGGGTGACGCCGGCCGCTCTGCCCACGGTTATCGCACAGCACGACCCGCGAAAGCAAGTGTGATCGATGGTAGTTGGGCGGCATGGCGACGGATTCAGCGAGAACCTGCCTTACTCGCGACGGAATCCGCACGCCGCAGTCGGCCTGTCAGGTTGGTGGTTTGTCGGCCGGGTGGGCCTGCCGGGTGATCAGTTGTTCGTCGGCCACGATCCACTCCGTTTCGCCGATGTCGGGGTGCTGATCCACTCGGGATCAAGGATGTCGGGCTGTCGGCGCGGCGTGGACATCGCGACTTCCGGAAAGTCGAGTGGATCAAGCGGCGGGACGGCGTGCGCGTCAGGCCGTACCCCAGGTGTAGGTCTGCTTGCGCAGCTTGAGGTAGACGAACGCCTCGGTGGACAGCACGCCGGGCACCGCGCGCAGCCGTTGCAGGATCTCCAGCAGGTGGTCGTCGTTGCGGCAGACCACCTCGGTGAGCAGGTCGAACGACCCGGCCGTGATCACCACGTAGTCGACCTCCTCCAGCTCGGCCAGCCGGTCGGCCACCGCCTCCAGGTCGCCGTCGGTACGCAGGCCGATCATCGCCTGCCGGGGGAAGCCGAGCTGGAGCGGATCGGTCACCGCGACGATCTGCATCACGCCGGAGTCGAGTAGCCGCTGCACCCGCTGACGAACCGCCGCCTCGGAGAGCCCGACCGCCTTGCCGATGGTGGCGTACGGTCGGCGGCCGTCCTCCTGGAGCTGTTCGATGATCCGCTTGGCCACGTCGTCCAGCAGAGCGTGATTGGCACCTTCACGGACAGCGACGCGTCGGCCGCCGTTGCCGTTCTCGTGCTGCCGGTTCGTCATCGTCCGCTCCCCATGTCCTGAATCGTGATGTCGCGCGTGTGTCCTCGCGCAGTCTGGCGTATTTCGTCGTGCATCGCTAACACCGCAACGGAATCCCTTGTAAGGAAGGTCACCTCATGTCAGGATCAGTCGTCCATGGCACCTGACCCTCCCGCCGGCGCGCCACCCCCGTCCCGCCCGCCGACGATGACCCTTTAGGAGTCGTCATGCGTACTCCCCTCCGGCCCCTCACCCGGCGTGGACTGCTCACCGGCACTCTCGGTTCGGCCGCGCTCCTCGCCACGGGCGGCAGCCTCGCCGGCTGCGGCACCAAGGGCGCGCAGCAGACCGAGGCCGGCTGCGTCAGCGAAGACCTCTCCGGCACCGAGAAGAAGCTTGCCTTCTCCAACTGGCCGCAGTACATGGACGTGGACGAGAAGGACGAGTCCAAGCGACCCAGCCTGGACGGGTTCATCACGAAGACCGGCATCCAGGTCACGTACACCGAGGACATCAACGACAACAACGAGTTCTTCGGCAAGGTGCAGAACCAGCTCGCGGCCTGCCAGAGCACGGACCGGGACCTCATCGTGCTGACCGACTGGATGGCGGCCCGGATGATCCGGCTCGGCTGGATCCAGAAGCTCGACCCGGCGAAGATCCCGAACGTCCAGGCCAATCTGCTTCCGTCGCTGCTCAACCGCTCCTTCGACCCCGAGAACCGGATCTCCATCCCGTGGCAGTCCGGCCTCGCCGGTCTGGCGTACAACGGCGACGTCACCAAGGAGCTGCGCACCGTCGACGAGCTGCTCACCCGTCCCGATCTCAAGGGCAAGGTGACCGCGCTCAGCGAGATGCGCGACACGATGGGCCTGCTGCTCGGCTCCAACGGGCACGACCCGGCCAACTTCACCACCGCCCAGTTCGACGACGCGCTCAACAAGCTGAAGAAGGCCGTCGACTCCGGGCAGATCCGCAAATTCACCGGCAACGACTACGCACCCGACCTGGCCAAGGGTGACATCGCCGCGTGCATCGGCTGGTCCGGGGACGTCATCCAGCTCTCCAGCGAGAACGAGAAGGTGCAGTTCGTCGCGCCCGACTCCGGCGTGATGCTGTTCAGCGACAACATGATGGTCCCCAACAAGGCCACCCACAAGGGCAACGCCGAGGCGCTCATCAACTACTACTACGAGCCGGCCGTCGCCGCGACGCTCGCCGCGTACGTCAACTACATCTGCCCGGTCAAGGGCGCCCAGGCCGAGATGGAGAAGATCGACCCCGAGCTGGCCGCCAACCCGCTGATCTTCCCCGATGAGGCGCTGCTGTCGAAGTCCAAGGTGTTCATGGCCCTGGACGAGAAGCAGGAGAAGGAGTACGAGGGCAAGTTCCAGCAGGTCATCGGGGCGTGACGGGATGACGCGCGAAACACCGGCCGGCGACCTGCGCCTGGCCAACCTCACCAAGCGGTTCGGCATCTTCACCGCCGTCGACGACCTCAGCCTGACCGTCCCGCAGGGCTCGTTCTTCGCCCTGCTCGGCGCGTCCGGCTGCGGCAAGACCACCACGCTGCGCATGATCGCCGGCCTGGAGGAGCCGACCAGCGGTCAGGTGCTGCTCGGCGACCGCGACATCGCGCGGCTGCGGCCGTACAAGCGGCCGGTCAACACCGTGTTCCAGAGCTATGCGCTCTTTCCGCATCTGAACATCTTCGAGAACGTGGCGTTCGGGCTGCGCCGGCGCGGCATCCGCTCGGTCGACGACGAGGTCCTGCGGATGCTGTCGCTGGTGCAGCTCGACGGCTACGGCAACCGCCGCCCGGCACAGCTCTCCGGCGGCCAGCAGCAGCGGGTGGCGCTGGCCCGTGCGCTGATCAACCAGCCGCAGGTGCTGCTGCTCGACGAGCCGCTGGGTGCGCTCGACCTGAAGCTGCGCCGGCAGATGCAGATCGAGCTGAAGCGGATCCAGACCGAGGTGGGCATCACGTTCGTGCACGTCACCCACGACCAGGAGGAGGCCATGACCATGGCCGACACCGTCGCGGTGATGAACGCCGGCCGGATCGAGCAGCTCGGCGCACCGGCCGACATCTACGAGTTCCCGGCCACCGCGTTCGTCGCGAACTTCCTCGGCCAGTCCAACCTGCTCGCCGGCGAGGCCGCCGGCACCGCCGGCGGCGAGGTGGCGGTGACGGCACACGACGCGCGGTTCTCGGTGCCCGCCGGCCGCGCCCGGGCCGACCGTGGCCCGATCCACCTGGGGGTACGCCCGGAGAAGCTGCAGCTGGTCGGCTCCGCCGACCAGGTGCCCGCCGGCCATCAACACGTGACCGGGGTGGTCACCGACGCCTCCTACGTCGGGGTCAGCACGCAGTACCTGCTGCGGACCGGCTGGGGCACCGAGCTGTCGGTCTTCACGGCCAACAGTGGAGCGGTGGCTCAGGTGCCGGTCGGCAGCGAGGCCGTGGCGTACTGGGATCCGCGGCACGCGTTCCTGCTGCCCCGGGACGTTGCCGACAGCGACCGGACCGCGCCGGTGGTCGACGAGCCGGTGGGTGCGTCGTCGTGACCGTCCTGGCCCAGGTGCCGACGGGATCGGGGCAGCCGCCGCCCACGCCGCCGGCAGCCCGGTCCGGGCGGCACCGCCTGCTGCCGTACCTGTTGCTGCTGCCGGGCGCGGCCTGGCTGCTGATCTTCTTCGGCGTGCCGCTGCTGCAGCTCGCCGCGGCCAGCCTCTACGACCCCAGCGGCTCGCTCTCCACCGGGTACGCGATGACCTGGGCGTTCGGCAACTACCCGGACGTGTTGCAGGCGTACTGGCCGCAGTTCCTGCGCTCGTTCGGCTACGCCGGCGTGGCCCTGGTGCTGGCGCTGCTGCTCGGCTACCCGCTGGCGTACGCCATCGCGCAGAAGGCCGGCCGCTGGAAGAACCTGCTGCTGGTCTGCGTGGTCGCGCCGATGTTCACCAGCTTCCTGGTCCGCACGCTGGCCTGGAAGACGATCCTGTCGGACAACGGCGCACTGGTCGGCGTGCTGCGCGACGTGCACCTGCTCGCCCCGGACGGCCGGCTGCTGGCCACCCCGTTCGCGGTGGTGCTCGGCCTGACGTACAACTTCCTGCCGTTCCTGGTGCTGCCGCTGTACGCGAGCCTGGAGCGACTGGACCACCGGCTGCTGGAGGCGGCCAGCGACCTGTACGCGAGCCCGGTGCAGGCGTTCCGCCGGGTGACGCTGCCGCTGTCCATGCCGGGCCTGGTCGCCGGCACGCTGCTGTTCTTCATCCCGGCCAGTGGCGACTACATCAACGCCGAGCTGCTCGGCACCCCGAACGAGTACATGATCGGCAACGTCATCGACTCGGCGTTCCTGGTCCGGCTGGACTACCCGCAGGGCGCCGCGCTGTCGTTCCTGCTGATGGCGGCGATCCTCGCGGTGGTCTTCGGCTACCTCCGTCGGGCCGGCACGGAGGAGGTGCTCTAGATGAGAGTGTCCCGCTGGTTGGCCGACCGCTGGGTGATGATCGTGGCGCTGCTGGTGCTCGGCTACCTGGCGCTGCCGATCCTGGTGGTGGCCGGGCTGTCGTTCAACCGTCCGTCCAGCCGGCTGTCGTACGACTTCAACGAGTTCACGCTGGACAACTGGCGTCAGCCGTGCGCCACGTCGGACATGTGCGACGCGGTCGTCCGCAGCGTGCAGATCGGTTTCATCGCCACGGTGGTCGCCACCGTGCTCGGGACCCTGATGGCGTTCGCGCTGGTCCGGCACCGCTTCCGCGGTCGTTCCGGCGTCAACGTGCTGATCTTCCTGCCGATGGCGACCCCGGAGCTGGTGATGGGCACCTCGCTGTTGGCGCTCTTCGTCTCCGCCGGGGTGCCGCTGGGCTTCTGGACGATCGTCATCGCGCACGTGATGTTCTGCGTCTCGTTCGTGGTGGTGACGGTCAAGGCGCGGCTGGCCGGGATGGACCGGCGGCTGGAGGAGGCCGCCATGGACCTCTACGCCAGCGAGTGGCAGACCTTCCGGCGGATCACCCTGCCGCTGGTGCTGCCCGGCATCGTGGCCGCCGCGCTGCTGGCCTTCTCGCTCAGCTTCGACGACTTCATCATCACGAACTTCAACGCCGGCACCACCGTCACGTTCCCGATGTACGTCTGGGGCGCTGCCCAGCGGGGCATCCCACCGCAGGTCAACGTCATCGGCACCGCGATGTTCGCGATCGCGCTGCTGCTGGTCGGGCTCAGCTCGCTGCGGGGGCGGCGGGCCCGCCGCGCCGATCTGCTGGCCGGTCCGGCCCCGGCTCGTCCGGCCCGTCGGTCGTCATGACCCTTCCGCACACCGGCCGGGCGCTCGCCGACGCGGCCCCCGTGCCGTACTGGCTCGACCGTCCGGACCGCCCGGACCCGCTGCCGCCGCTCACCGGCCCGCGGACCGCCGACCTGCTGGTGATCGGCGGCGGGTACAGCGGGCTCTGGGCCGCCCTGCTGGCCAAGCAGGCCGACCCCGACCGTGACGTGCTGCTGGTCGACGCGGGCACCTGCGGCTGGGCCGCGTCCGGGCGCAACGGCGGGTTCTGCGCCGCCTCGCTCACCCACGGCCTGGCCAACGGCGTCGACCGGTTCCCCGACGAGGTCGGTGAGTTGGAACGCCTCGGCCGGGAGAACCTGGACGCCATCGCCGCCACCGTCGCGAAGTTCGACATCGACTGCGACTTCGAGCGCACCGGCGAGCTGGCGGTCGCCGTCGAGCCGTACCAACTGGCCGGGCTCGCCGACGACGCGGAGCTGGCCCGCCGGTACGGCCACCGGGTGCGGCTGCTGGACCGCGACGAGGCGCGCGCCGAGGTGCACTCGCCCACGTACCTGGGTGGCATGTTCGACGCCGACCGGGTGGCCATGCTGGACCCGGCGAAGCTGGCGTGGGGGCTGCGCCGCGCCTGCCTCGACCTCGGCGTCCGGGTGCACGAGCACACGCGGGTGACGGGGCTGCGCGCCGACGGCCCCGCGCTGCACGCGCGGACCGCCGGCGGGCCGGACGGCGCGCCCGGGTCGGTGCGGGCCCGGCGGGTGGTGCTGGCCACCAACGCCTTCCCGCCGCTGCTGCGCCGGCTGCGGGCGTACCTGGTGCCGGTCTACGACCACGTGCTGATGACCGAGCCGCTCACCCCGGCCCAACGGGACGCGATCGGCTGGCGCAACCGGCAGGGGCTGGCCGACACCGGCAACCAGTTCCACTACTACCGGATCACCTCGGACGGGCGCATCCTGTTCGGCGGCTACGACGCGGTCTACCACTACGGCAACCGGGTCGCCCCCGAGCTGGAGCAGCGCGAGGCCACCTTCACGGCTCTCGCCGAGCACTTCTTCACCACGTTCCCGCAGCTCGCCGACGTGCGCTTCAGCCACCGCTGGGGTGGCGTCATCGACACCTGCACCCGGTTCTGCCCGTTCTTCGGCACCGCGTACGGGGGTCGGCTGGCGTACGCGGCCGGCTACACCGGTCTCGGCGTGGGCGCCACCCGCTTCGGTGCCCGGGTGCTGCTCGACCTGCTGGCCGGCGGGGAAACCCCGTTGACCGGGCTCGATCTGGTCCGCCGTAAGCCACTGCCGTTCCCACCGGAACCCGTCCGCTCGGTCGGCATCAATCTCACCCGCTGGTCACTGGCCCGCGCCGACGCGCGCGAGGGCCGGCGCGACCTCTGGCTCCGTACTCTCGATCGTCTCGGTTTGGGGTTTGATTCCTGATGCGTGTCCTGCTCGTCGGCGCCGGTGGCGTCGGCTCCGCCGCCGTAGCCATCGCCGCCCGACGCTCCTTCTTCGAGACCATGGTGGTCGCCGACCACGACCCGGGCCGCGCCGAGCGCGCCGTCGCCGGGCACGGGGACCGCTCCGTCGCCGCCCAGGTGGACGCGTCGTCGGCGGAGGCGGTCGCCGCGCTCTGCCGGGAGCACCGGATCACCCACGTGCTCAACGCCGTCGATCCGCGCTTCGTCATGCCGATCTTCGACGGCGCGTTCGCGGCCGGCGCGGACTACCTCGACATGGCGATGTCGCTGTCACACCCGCACCCGTCCCGCCCGTACGCCGAGACCGGAGTGATGCTCGGCGACGCGCAGTTCGCGCTCTCCGACGACTGGTCCGCGGCCGGCCGGCTGGCCCTGTGCGGCATCGGTGTCGAGCCCGGCCTGTCCGACGTCTTCGCCCGGTACGCCGCCGACGAGCTGTTCAGCGAGATCGACGAGATCGGTGTCCGGGACGGGGCGAACCTCACCGTCGACGGCTACGACTTCGCGCCCTCGTTCTCCATCTGGACGACGATCGAGGAGTGCCTCAACCCGCCGGTGGTGTGGGAGCAGGAGCGGGGCTGGTACACCACCGAGCCGTTCAGCGAGCCGGAGGTCTTCCACTTCCCCGACGGGATCGGGCCGGTCGAGTGCGTCAACGTGGAGCACGAGGAGGTGCTGCTCATCCCGCGCTGGGTCAAGGCCCGCCGGGTCACCTTCAAGTACGGCCTCGGCGAGGAGTTCATCGAGGTGCTCAGGACGTTGCACAAGCTCGGGCTGGACTCGACGGCGCCCGTCAACGTGCGCGGCGTCCAGGTGTCCCCGCGCGACGTGGTGGCCGCCTGCCTGCCCGACCCGGCGACCCTCGGTGAGCGGATGCGCGGCAAGACCTGCGCCGGCACGTGGGTGCGCGGCCTGGGCCCGGACGGGCAACCGCGGGAGGTCTACCTGTACCACGTGGTCGACAACGAGTGGTCCATGCGGGAGTACGGTCACCAGGCGGTGGTCTGGCAGACGGCGGTCAACCCGGTGGTCGCGCTGGAACTGATCGCCGGCGGCGCCTGGTCCGGCGTCGGGGTGCTCGGCCCGGAGGCGCTGCCCCCGGTGCCGTTCCTCGACCTGCTGGCCGGCTACGGGTCGCCATGGGGGATGGAGGAGCGATGAGCCGCTACGGAGCCATGTACGGGCCGGACGTCACCTTCCTGGGCGTGGACCGGTGCGCGCTCGACGACCCCGGGTCGTACGCCGACGCCGACGTGGTGATCGTCGGTGCGCCCTTCGACGGCGGCACGTCGCACCGGCCCGGCACCCGGTTCGGACCGTCGGCGATCCGGCAGGCGTGCTACCTGGCCCACGACGGCTCCCGCCCGTCGCTCGCGCTGCGTGTCGACGCGCTGCGCGACCTGCGGGTGTACGACGCCGGCGACGTGGAGATGTTCTCCGGGGACATCGAACGTTCGCTGGGGGCACTGGAAGCCGCGGTGTACGCCGTGTCGTCCGCCGGCGCCATCCCGGTGGTGCTCGGCGGGGACCACTCCATCGCTCTGCCGGACGCCACCGGCGTGGCCCGGCAGCACGGGCACGGGCGCGTGTCGCTGGTGCACTTCGACGCGCACGCCGACACCGGAGAGATCGAGTTCGGCTCGCTGCACGGGCACGGCCAGCCGATGCGCCGGCTCATCGAGTCCGGCGCGGTACGCGGCGACCGGTTCCTCCAGATCGGGCTGCGCGGCTACTGGCCCGGCCCGGACATCCTGTCCTGGATGGCGGAGCAGCGGATGCGGTCGTACGAGATGACCGAGCTGGTCGCTCGTGGCCTCGACCCGTGCCTCACCGAGGCGTTCGCCATCGCGGTCGACGAGTGCGAGGGAGTGTTCCTCTCCGTCGACGTGGACGTGGTCGACCCGGGGATGGCGCCCGGCACCGGCACGCCCGAGCCGGGCGGTCTGACCTCGCGGCAACTGCTCGACGCGGTCCGCCGGGTCTGCTACGAGCTGCCCGTCGTCGGGGTGGACGTGGTCGAGGTCGCCCCGCCGTACGACCACGCCGACATCACCGCGTACCTGGGCAACCGCGTGGTCCTGGAGGCGCTCTCGGCGATCGCACGCCGCCGCCGCGACGCGGCCGGCGGTCCACCGTGGAACCCGCGACAGCCTCTCCTGGACGCCCGCTGATAAACGGTGATTCGCGGCGTTGATGCCCGTGTGGGGCCGCACGATCGGCCCCGCCCGGTCCGGCCGAGCGGAGGCCAGGCATGTCGTCCCGTCGCCGGCCAGAAACGGTCGGGCGGCCGGGCTTCGCCCCTCGATCAGCGGCGGGGGAGCGAACGGCGCAGGTGACGAGCGCTACGGTGGATATTGCACGTCGTGATTGCGACGACACTCATCGCCGTGACGATGTATCCGCCGCCCGCGCCACGCCCGCCCGCCGCCCCGAACTGGTTCCGCCGGGCCAGCCCGGGCCGCCGCGTCGCCGTGATCCTCGGCTCGGTTGCCCTGTCGTTCCTGCTGCTCTGCTGCGCCGGTACCGCCATCGTCGGCGCGCTGGTCGGCGATCCGGAGCCCACCCGGACCGGCACCGCGGCCGAGCAACCGCAGCAGCCCATCGTGGCGGCGCCCGCCGAGCCGACCGAGGAGGCCCCCGCGCAGGAGGTGTCGCCGGTCGCCGAACCCTCTCTTCCCGCCGCCCCCTCGCCGACCTCAGCCGCGTCCAGCGCCGCAGCCGCGCCCGTGGTGCAGGTGACCACCGTGACGGAGCGAGCCACCATCCGGTACGGCCAGCGGACTGTCAAGGACTCGTCCCTCGCCGAGGGCAAGCGGGTCGTGCGGACCAAGGGCGTCAACGGTGTGAAGACGCTGACCTACGAGGTGACCACCACCGACGGCGTGCGGACGGCCAAGAAGCTGGTCAAGTCCGTCGTGACGAAGCAACCGGTGACCCAGGTCGTCGCCGTCGGCACCAAGAAACCGCAGCAGGCGACGTGCGACCCGAACTACAGCGGCTGTGTCCCGATCGCCAGCGACGTCGACTGCAAGCCCGGCAGCGGCAACGGCCCCGCCTACGTCACAGGCCCGGTCAGGGTCATCGGCGACGACATCTACGACCTGGACCGCGACAACGACGGCTACGGCTGCGACTGATCCCGCGGCGCGCCCAACGGTCACGCAGCGTCATCTCGTGCGGCGGGGACTGGGTTTCGAGCGTGATACCTCTGAGTCATATTTATGCCTCAGAGGTATCACGCTCTCTAGGGCGGCATGCCTCCGCTGCCCACGCCGCTGGTAAGGGGTGACCTAGGCGGCGAGGTGGGAGCGGATGAGGAAGCGGAGGCCGTCGGGGGCTTCCAGGGAGAAGCCGCTGCCTCGGCCCGGGACCACGTCGACGGTGAGCCTCGTGTGTTTCCACAGCTCCCACTGGGCGGTGGACATCCAGAACTCGACCGGCTCCGGCACCCCGTCCACGACGAGCGAGGCGAGCAGGACGTCGGACGAGCCGGTACGGAACTCACCCGCCGGGTAGCACATCGGGGCGCTGCCGTCGCAGCAGCCGCCGGACTGGTGGAACATCAGCGGGCCGTGCCGCCCCCGCAACGACCGGATCAGGTCGGCCGCCGCGGGGGTCACGGAGACGACGGACATCAGAAGAAGCCGAGCTTCTGGGTCGAGTAGCTGACCAGCAGGTTCTTGGTCTGCTGGTAGTGCTCCAGCATCATCTTGTGGTTCTCCCGGCCGATGCCGGACTGCTTGTACCCGCCGAACGCGGCGTGCGCCGGGTACGCGTGGTAGCAGTTGGTCCACACCCGGCCCGCCTGGATGGCCCGCCCGGCCCGGTACGCGGTGTTCATGTCCCGGGTCCACACGCCCGCGCCCAGCCCGTACAGGGTGTCGTTGGCGGTCTTCACGGCGTCGTCGAGGTCGGCGAAGGAGGTCACCGAGACCACCGGGCCGAAGATCTCCTCCTGGAAGACCCGCATCGAGTTGTCGCCCTCGAAGATCGTCGGCTCGACGTAGTACCCGCCGGACAGTTCCCCGCCCAGGTCCGCGCGGGAGCCGCCGGTGAGCACCTTGGCGCCCTCCTGCCGGCCAATGTCCAGGTAGGACAGCATCTTTTCCAGCTGGTCGTTGGAGGCCTGCGCGCCGATCATCGTGTCGGTGTCCAGGGGATGCCCGGCGACGATCGCCTTCGTGCGGTCCACCGCCGCGGCGAGGAAGTCGCTGTAGTGGCCCTGCTGGATCAGCGCCCGTGACGGGCAGGTGCAGACCTCGCCCTGGTTGAGGGCGAACATGGTGAAGCCTTCCAGCGCCTTGTCCAGGAAGTCGTCGGAAGCAGCGCTGACGTCGTCGAAGAAGATGTTCGGGCTCTTGCCGCCCAGTTCCAGGGTGACGGGCTTGATGTTTTCGCTGGCGTACTGCATGATCAGCCGCCCGGTGGTGGTCTCACCGGTGAACGCCACCTTGGCCACCCGCGCCGAGGATGCCAGCGGCTTGCCGGCCTCCACGCCGAAGCCGTTGACGATGTTGAGCACGCCCGGCGGCAGCAGGTCCGCCACCAGCGACAGCCAGTAGTGGATCGACGCCGGGGTCTGCTCGGCCGGCTTGAGCACCACGGCGTTGCCGGCGGCCAGCGCGGGCGCCAGCTTCCAGGTGGCCATCAGGATCGGGAAGTTCCACGGGATGATCTGCCCGACCACGCCGAGCGGCTCGTGGAAGTGGTACGCGATGGTGTCGTCGTCGATCTCGCCGAGCGAGCCCTCCTGGGCCCGGATCGCCCCCGCGAAGTACCGGAAGTGGTCGATGGCCAGCGGGATGTCGGCGGCCATCGTCTCGCGGATCGGCTTGCCGTTCTCCCAGGTCTCGGCGATGGCCAGCGACTCCAGGTTCTCCTGCATCCGGTCGGCGATGCGATTGAGGATCAGCGCCCGTTCGGCCACCGAGGTGCGCCCCCAGGCGTCGGCGGCGCCGTGCGCGGCGTCCAGGGCCTTCTCGACGTCCGGGGCGGTGCCCCGGGCCACCTCGGTGAAGGTCTGCCCGGTGACCGGGGTCGGGTTTTCGAAGTAGTCGCCACCGTGCGGCTTGACGTACTCGCCGCCGATGAAGTGGTCGTAACGGGACTGCCAGTGGGTGGGCGCGTCGTAGCGCGTCATGGTTACCTCCGCCGTCGTTGTGCGGGTGTGCCGACGGCGACGGTAGTTTCAGGAACGTTGCAGCCACGTTGCGCGCGGTAGGTCGTACTCCCCGGCGAGCTGGTCGATGCGGGCGAGCGCGAGCGGCCGGCGTGGCGCGCCGGTCGGCAACGCCCGCGCCAGGGCCTGCCACGCGGTCAGGTCGTCGGCCCCGGCGGACGTCGCGGTCCAGGCCGCGAGCAGCGCCGGGTCCGTGGTGGCCAGCACGGCCGCGCGGAGCTGGCCGTCGATGAGCCGGCGTAGTCGCGTCACTCCCGGCGCGTCCGAGCCGGGCAGCAACGGCCCGGAGTACGCGTCGAGCGCGCCCGCCGGATCGCCCTGGTCCAACCGGTCGGCGACGGTGGTGAAGTCGGCGCGGACGGTGCCGCGCAGCCGGTACGGGCGGGAGTCGAGCAGCTCGGGGCCGAGCACCCGGCGCAGCCGGGACAGCTCCGCGCGCAGGGTGACCGGGTGCAGCCGGTCGTCCCCGTAAAGGTCGAGGCCGAGCTGTTCGCCGGTGCGTCCCTCGGGATGGTGCAGCAGCAGCACCAGCAGCTCGCTGTGCCGTCGGCCGAGCCGGATCCGTCGCCCGTCGACCCGTAGCTCCACCTCGTCCCGGCCGAGCGCGGTCACCGTGGCGACGCCGGGCTCCACCGGTCGGTCGGTGGCGAGCTGCGCCTCGGCGGCCCGGGCGGTGGCCCGGACCAGCGCCAGGCTGTGCGGGTTGGCCAGGTGGTCGCCGCCGGTGATGTCGACGGCGCCGAGCAGCCGCCCGGTGGCCGGGTCGTGGATCGGGGCGGCGGCGCAGGTCCAGCGCTGCACCGGCCGGCTGAAGTGCTCGGTGGCGAAGATCTGCACGCTGTGGTCGACGGCCAGCGCGGTGCCGGGGGCGTTGGTGCCGGCGTGCCGCTCGTCCCACAGGGCGCCGGGCACGAAGTTCATCCGCTCGGCGTGCCGGCGCACCCCCGGGTGGCCCTCCACCCAGAGCAGCCGCCCGTACGCGTCGCAGACCGCCATCAGGTGCGCGCCGTCCTGGGCGATGCCGCCCAGCAGGTCCCGGAACAGCGGCAGCACCCGGGCCAGCGGGTGAGCGGCCCGATAGCCCGCCAGCGCGTCGTCGGTCAGGTCGATCGGCGGGGTGGCCTCCGGGTCGAGCCGCGCCGACCGTTCCCACGAGCGGCGGACCACTTCCCGCACCCGGTGCGGCGCGGCGCCGGCGGCCAGGAACGCCTCGTGGGCGGCGCCGACCTGCGCGATCCGCTCCGCCGGATCGACGCCGAATTCCAAGGCGAGCCACGGGTCAGCCATCGGGCGACCTCCTCGGCCCCCATCGTGACGCAGCTCACCCTCGATCGCCAACCGCCCGGTCTCCCGGGGACGGATGGCGCAAGGAGCATGGCGTGGGGACGAAGCCGACGCAGCCTGGCTTGCACTGGTTTGTCCGGCGGGCGGCGCGGTGGAGGATGGCTCGGCGGGTGCTTACAGAACCCTTAACCCCGGCCTGCGACGGTATGCCGGACGAGCTGAACCACGGGGAGCGGAAGCGTGCGGGTGCTGGTGGCGGACGACGAGCGGTTGTTGGCGGACACGGTGGCCGAGGGGCTGCGACGCCTCTCGATGGCCGTCGACGTCTGCTACGACGGCGACGGTGCGCTGGAGCGGATCGGGGTGAACCGGTACGACGTCGCGGTCCTGGACCGGGACATGCCGGGGCACACCGGTGACGAGGTGTGCCGCGGCATCGCCGGCTCCCAGGTGGGCACCCGGGTGCTGCTGCTCACCGCGGCGGCGGGCATCCGGGACCGGGTGGCGGGTCTGGACCTCGGCGCGGACGACTACCTGACCAAGCCGTTCGCGTTCGCCGAACTGGTCGCCCGGGTGCAGGCCCTCGGCCGGCGGTCCACCCCGGCGCTCCCGCCGGTGCTCGAACAGGACGGTGTGGTGCTGGACGTGGCCCGGCACGTGGCCACCCGGGACGGCCGCCCGCTGGCGCTGAGCCCGAAGGAGTTCGCCGTGCTGCACGTGCTGCTGCGTGCCGCCGGGCAGGTGGTCAGCGCCGAGGAGCTGCTGGAGCAGGCCTGGGACGAGTTCGCCGACCCGTTCACCAACGCCGTACGGGTCACCGTGATGACCCTGCGCAAGAAGCTCGGCGACCCGGCGGTCATCCACACCGTGCCCAAGGCCGGTTACCGGCTCGGCGGCCCGGCGTGAGCTGGACCCCCCGTCGCCGGGTGCTGCTGGTGGGCCTGCTGGCCCTGCTGGCCGGGCCGCTCCTGCCGACGGTCGGCAGGTGGCTGGCCGGGCTGATCTGGTTCCGTGGCCAGGAGCTCTGCGACCTGCCCGTGCCCGGCCTGCTGGACGTCTGCGGGTCGGTACGCCAGAGCGCGTTCGTGCTGCCCGTGGCGGCCGTGCTGGTCGTGGTCCTGGCCACCCTGGTGGCGCTCTGGTTCGGTGCGGCGTGGTGCCTGCGTCCGGTCCGCGACCTGGCCGGGCCGATCGAGCACCTGGGTCCGCAGAACCTCGGCCACCGGATCCGGCCCCGCGGCAGCGACGAACTGGCCCGGCTGGCCCGGGCGATCGACGAGATGATGGAGCGGGTCTCCGCCGGGTACGAGGGGCAGCGGCGGTTCGCCGCGAACGCCTCGCACGAGCTGCGCACTCCGCTGGCGGTGCAGCGGACGCTGATCGAGGTCGGGATGGCCCGGTCTCTCACCGCTGAGCAGTTGGAGCTGTTGACCGGCCAGCTGCTGGAGACCAACGAGCGCAACGAGCGGCTGATCGAGGGCCTGCTCGCGCTCAGCGAGTGCGAGGAGGGACTGCGCTCGCGTACCCCGCAGCGGCTCGACGAGATCGTCACCTCGGTGCTCACCGGGTACCTGGACCGCGCCCGGGACGCCGCCGTGACGATCGACAGCCACCTCACGCCCCGGGTCGTCGTCGGCGAGCGGGTGCTGCTGGAACGCCTGGTCACCAACCTGGTGGAGAACGGGATCAAGTACAACCGGCGCGGCGGCTCGCTGACCGTCACGGTCGGCGGCACGCCCGCGCTGTCCGTGGTCAACACCGGGCAGCCCGTACCGGCCGAGGCGGTGGCCAGCCTCTTCGAGCCGTTCCGCCGCCTCGCCCGGGACCGCACCTCGCACGGCGGCGGGGCCGGCCTCGGCCTGGCCATCGCCCGCTCGATCACCCAGGCGCACGAGGGCATCATCGCGGCCCGACCCGCCGAGCACGGCGGCCTGCGGGTGGACGTCCAGCTACCCACTCCGCCCTAGCACCCAGAACCCACCAGCCCAAGGGTCCGCGTCTCGCGGCATCCCTGCCTCCGGCGTGCCCGAAAACGACCAGCTGTGCGGACCGAACCGGCGCCAGCGTCGACCGAAGGAGAACCCATGTCACCCACCGCCGCGCCGGCCGTCCTGCACCGCGCCGACATCGAGGAGACCGCCCGCTGGCTGTCCCGCCGGGTGGTCCGCACTCCGGTGCTGCGATCCCCGGTGATCGACCGGCTGGCCGGGGCCCGGGTCCTGCTCAAGGCGGAGAACCTCCAGAACGGCGGCTCGTACAAGATGCGCGGCGCGCTGCGGGCGGTCGGCCGGCTCGCCGCTGCCGGCCAGGACGGGGTGATCGCGCAGAGCACCGGCAACCACGCGGTGGCGGTGGCGTTGGCGGCCCGGCAGCACAGGCTCGCGGCCACCGTGGTGCTGCCGGTCGACGCGTCCCCGACCAAGGTCGAGCGGGCGCGGGCCGCCGGCGCGCGGGTGGTGTTCGCCGGCACCGGCGTCGAGGAGCGGGTGGCGGTGGCCCGGAGGCTCTCCGACGAGACCGGTCACCCCGTGATCGACGCGTACGACCACGCGGACGTGATCGCCGGGCAGGGCACCGCCAGCCTGGAGCTGATCGAGCAGGCCGAGCGCGCCGGCACACCGCTGGACGCGTTGGTGGTTCCGGTTGGTGGTGGCGGCGGGGTGGCGGGCGCCTGCCTGGCCGCCGCCGGCACCGGCATCGAGGTGTACGGCGTGGAGCCGGTGGGCTGCGACTCCCTGGCGCGCAGCCTCGCGGCCGGCGAGCGGGTTCCGGTCGCACCGGCGCCCACGATCGCCGACGGGCTGCGGCCGTCCTGCGTGGGGGAACTGCCGTTCGCCATCCTGCGGACCGCCCTGCGCGGGGTCGTCCGGGTCGACGACGAGGAGATCGCGGCGGCCTTCCGGCTGCTCCTGATGGAGCTGAAGGTGCTGGTCGAGCCGTCCGGGGCGGCCGGTCTGGCCGGTGCGCTGCGGCTCGCCGCCGAGGCCGGTGTGCGGCGGCATCGAACGGTCGGCGTGGTGCTGACCGGCGGAAACGTGGAGGCGGAGCTGGTGGCCCGGTTGACGGTCCAGCGCTTCGCCGAGGTGA
The DNA here is from genome assembly GCF_003667455.1 of Micromonospora sp. CV4. NCBI lineage: Bacteria > Bacillati > Actinomycetota > Actinomycetes > Micromonosporales > Micromonosporaceae > Micromonospora > Micromonospora sp. CV4. Next base: position 18,874 of record NZ_RCVI01000231.1, read on the forward strand.
CAACTGTGGAAGGAGCGGCGGCATGAGCGCGCCGATTCGGATCGGAATCCTGTTCGGTGGCCCGTCGGCGGAGCACGAGGTCTCCTGCGCCTCCGCGCTCGGCGTGGCCCGGGCGCTGGCCGGCGGGGGATACCGCACGGTCGCCATCGGTGTCACCCGCACCGGCGGGTTCCGGCTGGTGCCGGACGCGGTGCTGGCCGAGTTGCGCGACCGGCCCGCCGCCGAGCGGGCCATCGACGACCGGCTGACGGTGACCGGGCCGGCGGTCGAGCTGCGCGCCGGTCCCCGCCCGGGCACCGTGCAGATGTCCGCGGTGAACGCCCCCGGCGCGGTGCACGCGGAGCTGGACGTGGTCTTCCCCGTGCTGCACGGCCCGTTCGGTGAGGACGGGGTGGTGCAGGGGCTGCTGGAGTCCCTGGACGTGCCGTACGTCGGGTGCGGCATCCTGGCCTCGGCGGTGGGCATGAACAAGGTGGCGATGAAGCGGGCGCTGCGCGCCGACGGCATCCCGATCACCCCGCACGTCGCGTTCGACGCGCACACCTACCGGGCGACCGACGACCCGGAGAAACTGGTGGTGGGGCTGCGTCGCCCGCTGTTCGTCAAGCCGGCCAGCATGGGCTCCTCGATCGGCATCTCCCGGGTCGCGGAGGGCGACGATCTGGCCGCCGCGATCGAGGAGGCGCTCCGCCACGACCAGCTCGTCATGGTCGAGCAGGGCGTCACCGGCCGTGAGCTGGAGTGCGCGGTGCTCGGCGGCTGGCGTCCGGAGGCGTCGGCGGTGGGCGAGGTGCGCGTCGCCGGCGGCTGGTTCGACTACCAGCAGAAGTACTTCGGGAACGCCGACCCCATGATCGTCCCGGCGGTGCTGCCCGACGACGTGACCGAGCGCGTTCGCGAGCTGTCGCTGCGCGCGTTCGCCGCGATCGGCGGCTGGGGCCTGGCCCGGGTCGACTTCCTGTACGACGAGACGACCGGTGAGCTGTACGTCAACGAGCTGAACACGATGCCCGGCTTCACCGCGCACTCCATGTACCCGAAGGTGTGGGCGGCGGCCGGCGTCGGCTACCGGGAGGTGGTGGACCGGCTGGTCGAGCTGGCCCGTACCCGGCACGCGGAGCGCGCCGCGACCGCCGTCCGGGGCGCCCGATGATCCTGCTGTCCGATCCCCGGGTGGCGGCGGTGCCCAGCGGCGACGACGGCGACCCGCTGGTGGACCTGCGTGAGCTGCCGGAGCTGCGACTGGACGGACGCGCGGCCGACCCGTCCGGCGCGTACGCCCGGCTGCGCGTCGGTGTCGCGGACCGGTTGCTGGCCGCGCAGCGTGCGCTGCCCAGCGGGGTGCGCCTGCTGGTCATCGAGGGGTACCGGCCGTACCGGGCGCAGCTGGCCATCTTCACCGGCTACCGGGACGAGCTGCGCCGGCGGCATCCGGACTGGACCCCGGAGCGGCTGCACCGGGAGACCACCAAGTTCGTGTCGCCGGTCGAGGTGGCCCCGCACGGCACCGGCGGGGCGGTGGATCTGACCCTGTGCACCGACGACGGCGTGGAGCTGGACCTGGGCACGGCCGTCGACGCCACGCCGGAGGACAGCGCGGACGCCTGCTTCACCGACGCCCCCACCATCGGCGCGGCCGCCCGGCGGCACCGGCAGCTTCTGGTGGACGCGCTCGGCGGCGCCGGGCTGGTGAACTACCCGACCGAGTGGTGGCACTGGTCGTACGGGGACCGCTACTGGGCGCTGACCACCGGGGCGTCGCGCACCCGGTACGGGCCGGTGGATCTGGCCGCCACGTCGATCGGTGCCCGTGTGGGCTGAACGGTAGGGCGCTCCCATCCGTACCAGGCGGTGAAGGACACACCGAGGACGGGAGTGACGGCGATGAGGGTGCAGCGCAAGCACGTGCTGGCGGCGACCGTGGCGGTGCTCGCCGCGGGGGGCGTGGCGGTGGGGACCGGTTTCGGGTTCGCCGGCACCGCACCGGCGCGGCAGTCCGCCTGCACGGGCTCGGTCACCTTCTCGGCGGAGGGCGGCGCGCCGGCGGCGACCAGTGACCGGTTCCCGGTGGGTACGCGCCTGCGGGTGACCAATCTGGACAACAACCGGGCGGCCACGGTGACGGTGACCGGCCCGTCGGGCAGTTGTGTGCTGCTCAACGCCGCCGCGATGGAGCTGGTCCGTGAGCCCGGAAAGAACGTGATCCGCCGCAACGTGGTGGAGCGGCTCGACGGCGAGGCCGCGCCGCCCGCCGGGCCGCCGGCAGCCGAAACGGTCCGCCCCGGTGCCGCGTCTCCCGGCGCGCCGGGCCCGGCGCCCCGTTCGGCCTGCTCGGGTTCGGTCACCTTCTTCGCCGAGAACGCCGCGCCGGCGGCGACCAGCGGGCAGTTCCCTGTGGGTACGCGGCTGCGGGTGACCAACCTGGACAACAACCGGGCGACCACGGTGACGGTGACCGGCGTGTCGGGCAGTTGCGTGCTGCTCAACACCGCGGCCATGGACCAGATCCGTGAGCCGGGCAAGAACGTGGTCCGCCGCAACACCGTCGAGGTGCTCCGCTGACCCTGCGATGAGCAGGGGCCCCGTCCGGAGAGGGGCCCCTGCCTCGGAGCCGGAGAGGGGCCCCTGCCTCGGAGCCGGAGAGGGGCCCCTGTCGGAGTCAGCCGAAGGCGGCGTCGAGGATGTCGGCGCCGCGGGTGAGCTGTTCGTCGGAGATCACCAGCGGGGGCAGGAAGCGCAGCACGTTGCCGTACGTGCCGCAGGTCAGGGTGAGCAGGCCGGCGGCGTGACAGGCGGCCGAGACCGCCGCCGTGGCCGACGGGTCGGGAACGAGCGTGCCCGGCTGCACCAGCTCGACGGCGAGCATCGCGCCCCGACCGCGTACCTCGGCGATCCGGGGGTCCCGCTCGGCGACGGCCCGTAGCCGGGGCGCCAGCAGGGCCTCGATCCGGCGGGCCGCGCCGGCCAGGTCCAGCTCGTGCATGGTCTCGATGGTGGCCAGCGCGGCGGCGCAGGCGAGCGGGTTGCCGCCGTACGTGCCGCCGAGCCCGCCGACGTGCACCGCGTCCATCAGTTCGGCCCGGCCGGTCACCGCCGCCAACGGCAGGCCACCGGCGATGCCCTTGGCCAGGGTGACCAGGTCGGGCTCGACGCCCTCGTGCTGGCTGGCGAACCAGTCGCCGGTGCGGCAGAAGCCGGTCTGGATCTCGTCGGCGACGAAGACCACTCCGGCCGCCGTCGCCCAGCCGCGCAGTGCCGGCAGGAAACCCGGCGCGGGCACCACGAAGCCGCCCTCGCCCTGGATCGGCTCGATCAGGAGTGCGGCGACGTTCTCCGCGCCGACCTGCTTCTCGATCATCTCGATCGCCCGCGCCGCCGCGTCCGCGCCGGACAGCCCACCGTCGCGCAGAGGGTACGACATCGGCACCCGGTAGATCTCACCGGCGAACGGCCCGAACCGGTGCTTGTACGGCATGTTCTTCGCGGTCAACGCCATGGTCAGGTTGGTGCGGCCGTGGTACGCGTGGTCGAAGACGACGATCGCCGGCCGTCCGGTGGCGTGTCGGGCGATCTTCACCGCGTTCTCCACCGCCTCTGCCCCGGAGTTGAACAGGGCCGAGCGCTTCTCGAACCCGCCCGGCGTCAACGCGTTGAGCTGCTCGCACACCGCCACGTACGACTCGTACGGCGCGACCATGAAGCAGGTGTGGGTGAACCGCTCGACCTGCGCCCGTACCGCCTCGACCACCTTCGGCGCGGAGTTGCCGACGCTGGTCACCGCGATACCGGCGGCGAAGTCGATCCACTCGCGGCCGTCCACGTCGGTGAGCGTCCCGCCGCCGGCGCTGTCCACGTAGGACCCGATGACGCTGCCGACACCCCGGGCGACGGCGCCGCCGCGCCGTTTGTGCAGTTCCTCGGAGGACGGCATGGGTCAGCCCTCGATGTTGTGCATGACGTGCTTGATCCGGGTGTAGTCCTCCAGGCTGTAGACCGAGAGGTCCTTGCCGTGCCCGGAGTGCTTGAACCCGCCGTGCGGCATCTCGGAGACGAACGGGATGTGCGTGTTCACCCAGACGCAGCCGAAGTCGAGCCGCCGGGTCATCCGCATGGCTCGACCGTGGTCCTTCGTCCAGACCGACGCCGAGAGGCCGTAGTCGACGCCGTTGGCCCAGCGCACCGCCTCGTCCTCGTCGGAGAACCGCTGCACGGTGATCACCGGCCCGAACACCTCATCCTGGATGATCTCGTCTGCCTGGCGCAGCCCGGAGACCACGGTCGGCGCGTAGAAGTAGCCGCGCTCGCCCTGCCGGGAGCCCCCGGTCTGGATCGCCGCGTGGTCCGGCAGCCGGTCGACGAAACCGCTGACCCGGGCGAGCTGGTTGGCGTTGTTCAACGGGCCGTAGAGCACGTCGGCGTCGTCCGGTGCGCCGGTCTTCGTGCCGCGGGCCTGCTCGGCGAGCGCCGCCACGAAGTCGTCGTGGACGCCCGGCCCGGCCAGCACCCGGGTGGCCGCCGTGCAGTCCTGCCCGGCGTTGAAGTAGCCGCCCAGCGCGATGGCCTCGGCCGCCGCCGCCACGTCCGCGTCGTCGAAGATCACCACCGGGGCCTTGCCGCCCAGCTCCAGGTGGGTCCGCTTCAGGTCGGGGGCCGCCGCGGCGGCGACCTCCATGCCCGCGCGGGTCGAGCCGGTGATCGACACCAGCTGCGGGGTCGGGTGCGACACGAGGGTACGACCGGTGTCCCGGTCGCCGCAGACCACGTTGAACACCCCCGGCGGGAAGAACTCCGCGGCGATCTCGGCGAGCAGCAGCGTCGACACCGGCGTGGTGTCCGACGGCTTGAGCACCACCGTGTTGCCGGCGGCGAGCGCCGGGGCGATCTTCCAGACCGCCATCATCAGCGGGTAGTTCCACGGGGTGACCTGGGCGCAGACACCGATCGGCTCGCGTCGCACGTACGACGTGTGGCCGGCCAGGTACTCCCCGGCGGAGCGCCCCTCCAGCAGCCGGGCGGCGCCGGCGAAGAAGCGGAACTGGTCCACCGCCGGCGGCAGCTCCTCCTCGTCGGTGAGCTGGCGCGGCTTGCCGGTGTTGCGGACCTCGGCGTCGACCAGCTCCGCCGCCCGGGCCTCCACCGCGTCGGCGAGCTTGAGCATGGCCCGCTGCCGCTCGGCCGGGGTGACCTCCCGCCAGCTCTCGAAGGCGGTCGCGGCAGCGGTCATCGCCGCGTCCACGTCCGCCGCGCCGGACACCGGGGCCTGGGCGAACACCTCACCGGTGCAGGGGTCGATCAGGTCGGCGTAGCCGCCGTCGACCGGTTCGACGTAGGAGCCGTTGACGAAGTTGCGCAGCTGCTGCTGGTCACTCATGACTGGATCTCTCCCGAAGGGGGTCGGGGTGCGGTCGGCGGCGGTTATCGCAATCTGTCTGCCATCTTGGCTACTGAATTCGCGGCAGACAAGGGCTGCGGCGACTGTTTCCGTCGGCTGTTCTCTCGTCTACGCTGCTCGGCGTGGAGCCCGCAGCCTTCTTCGTCGCCTCCCGCCCCGCCCATGGCGAGGGCGAGCTGACCGTCCACCACCCGTTCGACGGTCGCGCGGTGGGGCGTACCACCCTCGCCACGGCCGACCAGGTCGAGGCCGCCGTCGCCGCGGCGGCCGCAGTGGCCGCGCAGGCCGCGGCCCTGCCCGCACACGCCCGCGCGGCGGCCCTGGACCACGTCTCCCGGCGGCTCGCCGACCGCGCCGACGAGGTCGCGGCGCTGATCACCGCCGAGAACGGCAAGCCGGTGAAATGGGCCCGCGCCGAGGTCGGGCGGGCCGTCTCCACCTTCCGGTGGGCGGCGGAGGAGGCTCGGCGCTTCTCCGGGGAACTGCAACGCCTCGACACCGACCCGGCCGCCAACGGGCGGATCGCGCTGGTGCGGCGAGTGCCCAAGGGGCCGGTGCTGGGCATCACGCCGTTCAACTTCCCGCTCAACCTGATCGCGCACAAGGTGGCGCCGGCCATCGCGGTCGGCGCGCCGATCATCGTCAAGCCGGCCCCGGCGACGCCGCTGTCCGCGCTGCTGCTCGGCGAGCTGCTGGCCGAGACCGAGCTGCCGGCCGGCACGTTCTCCGTCCTGCCACTGCCGAACTCACGCGCCGCCGAACTGGTCACCGACCCCCGACTGCCGGTCGTGTCGTTCACCGGCTCCGGGCCGGTCGGCGCGGCCATCCGCCGGCAGGCGCCGGAGAAGCACGTGACGCTGGAGCTGGGCGGCAACGCGGCCGCGGTGATCTGCGCGGACTGGACGACCGACGAGGACCTGACCTTCGCCGCGCAGCGGATCGCCACCTTCGCCAACTACCAGGCCGGCCAGTCGTGCATCGCCGTCCAACGCGTGTACGTGCACCACGAACTCTTCGCGGATTTCCTGCCCCGGCTGGTGGCGGCGGTACGCGCGCTGCGTACCGGCGATCCGGCCTCCGAGCTGACCGACGTCGGCCCGATGGTGTCCGAGGACGCGGCCCGCCGGGTCGAGACGTGGGTGGCCGAGGCGGTCGCGGCCGGCGCCACCGTCGAGGTGGGCGGCGAGCGCGACGGCGCGACGTACCCCCCGACCGTCCTCACCGGCGTGCCGGCGGGCGCCAAGGTCGTCGCCGAGGAGGTGTTCGGCCCGGTGCTCGTGGTCGCCCCCGTCGCCGACGACCAGGCCGCGTTCACGGCCGTCAACGATTCGGCGTACGGGTTACAGGCGGGCGTGTTCACCCACCGCGTCGACGTGGCCTTCGCCGCCGCCCGGTCACTGGAGGTCGGCGGAGTGATCGTCGGCGACGTGCCGTCGTACCGGGCGGACCAGATGCCCTACGGCGGGGTCAAGGGCAGCGGCGTCGGCCGGGAGGGGCTGCGCAGCGCGATGGACGACTACACCGAACCGCGGGTCATGGTGCTGACCGGGCTCGCGCTTTAGGGCCTGGTCAAGGTCCTCGGCTCGACCTTGACACAGGCCCTAGCCGACCTGCCAGGTGCCGTCGTCACGGACCCGGGCGGGGGCACGGCCGAGCAGCAGGGTGATCAGCGCGGCGTCGATGGTGTCGCCGAGGAACCACTCGCCGGCCTGGTCCAGTGCGAAGACCCGGCCACGCTCGTCCACCGCGAGGATGCTGTCCTGCTGTTCGGTGCCGATCGGGAAGAGCCGTACGCCGAGCACTGCCCCGAAGTCGGCGAGCGTGTCGGCGGTGCGCGCGATGGTGTGCGGGCGGATGTCGAAGCGGGAGATCCACACCTGCTCGCCAGGGCCGCGCCGCGCACCGACGAGGCTGGGGAACGCGGTCAGCGCCTCCACCGCGGCGGGAAAGACCGCGTGCTGATGGGCCCGCCCCGGCACGGCGGTGACGTCCCGCACCGCCGCGGCGGCCATGAGCTGGTCCCCGATGTGCGGTCGCCAACCGGCCGCCACCAGCGCGTTGGCGACCTCCGGCGGGAAGCGGCCCGGGTCGGGGTCGGGCGCGGCCTCCGGGTGCCAGGGCTGCGAGAAGGCCCGCTGCGAGATCGGCAACACGTTGGTGTGCACCAGGAAGTTGATGCAGGAATCGCAGGGGCGTTCGGCCGGACCGCCGGCCGGATCGCCCGGCTCACGCACCCGGAAGGTCTCGAACCGGGCGTCCTCCAACAGCGTCGCCGCCTCGCCCGGACCCATCGGAGCGATGCCCTCGGCGGCCCGGCGGTGGTCGTACTCGTGCAGCACGTCGGAGACGACGATCAGCTCGGCGTGCCGGTCGCCGCCGCGCACCAGCGCACCGGCCGGCAGCCCGTCCAGGTAGGCCCGGACCAGCGGATGGTGACGCAGTCGTACGTCGCCCTTCGCGCCCTGGGCCGTCCAGATCCGACCCCCCACGGTCAGGCGCGCGACGGTGTCCGGGGTCGGCAGCCGGTGGATCTCCCGCAGTAGCCGGCCCTCCGGCTCGACGGTGCGCGGGGCGGTGGGGCCCTCGGGTCGGCTGCGCCGGTACATCTCCGCCACGACCTGGGTCGGCACCCGCGGCCACGTGGTCACCTCGCCGGTCGCCTTGTCGACCACGGTGGTCGGCAGGTCGCCGGGGAGCGCCCGCTCCCGGGTGGCCACAGTGGACACGATGACGTAGCCGAGGTCGAATTCGTCGACCGTCGGCGTGCACTCGTAGCCGAGGCGCAGGGAATCCCGGTGGGCCCAGGTGGCCGCGAGCTGCTCGGCCTGTTGGCGGTCGATCACGCACCGAAACTACCGGACTACGCGGATCCGTGGCAGCCGGTATGGTTCGCCCTACCGACGGTGACGGGAGGAACGGCGGTGAGCGAACGCGCGGACCGGGACGCCAATCGCGAGCTACGGGCCCGATTCGACGATGTGTACGGCCAGTACGAGCAGCTCAGGTCCAACCTGGACGATCTGCGGACGCGCCTCGCCGAGCTGCGGGTGACCCGGCGGTCAGCCGACGGTCAGGTGAGCGCGACCGTGGGCGCCCGCGGCGAGGTGGTCGCGGTCGAGCTGGACCCGGCCGTCTACCGGGACCGGGACGCCGAGGCGCTGAGCCGGAAGATCACCGAAACGGTCCGCGCCGCCACGGCCGCCGCCACCGAAGCCACCCGTGAGCTGGTGGCCGCCAGCATGCCGACCGGCTCCGGGTCGGCCGAGTTCCTGCGTACCGGTGATTACGGCGCGCTGCTCGGCCGTGCCGACGCCGTGCTCGGGCGGGGCGAGGGGGCGGCATGACCGGCGAGCAGCTCTGGCTCGATCCGGGCCGGGCCCGCCGGGGCGGTGCCGACCTGGCCCTCGCCGGCGAGGCGGTGACGGCCCGCCGCGCGGCGGAGGGCGGCGAGATCGAGGCCGTCAGCGCCGCTCGGCCCTGGGGCCGCGACGACATCGGGGCCGCGTTCGAGCGCAACTACCGCGGCATCGAGCAGACCGTCCTGCGGGCCTGGACGGGCGTCGGGCACCGACTCGCCGAGCTGGGCACCGACGTGGTCCGCTCCGTCGACGCGAGCGTGCAGACCGACGGGACCAGCGCCGCCCGGCTCGACCGGGCCGCCGACCAGCGCTGACGGCGGGCCGACCCGGATGAGCGTGCTGCCCAGCCCGATTCCGCACCCACTGGACTACGCACCCTGGGACGTGCCCGGCTGGATCTACGAGGCCCTCGACTGGGCGGTCGGCGTGCAGTGGCCCGAGGGGAACGAGCGGGCCGTCTGGGACGTCGCCGACCGGTGGTACGACGTCGCCGCCGTGCTCGCCGGCCCGCACACCGACGCCGCCGCGGCCGCCGCCGAGGTACGCGGCGGATACGGCGGCGTCGGAATGGTCGACGCCGCGTTCGGGGCGGCCTGGCGGGCGATCGCCGAGGGCGACGACGCGCCGCTGCCGGTGCTGCTCGCGGTCACCGCCGACCTGGGCCGCCTGGTCGAGGAATGTGGCTGCGACATCGAGGGCGCCAAGCTGGAAGTCTGGATCGAGCTGGGCATCCTGGTCATCGAACTGCTCGCGGTCGCGGTGGCGGCCCTGCTCACCGCCGGTGCCGCATCCCCGGCCGCCGGCGCGGCGATCACCGCGACCCGGCTGCTGATCCAGCAGATCGTCAAGCGGCTGATGGGACAGCTGGCCAGCAAGTCCCTCAAGCACGGGCTCAAGGAGGCCGGCGAGCGAGCGGCCAAGGAGGTCACGCGGGGCGGTGTGCGTGGGCTGGCCTCGCGCGCCGCCCGTGGGGGGTTGGAGGAGGCGGCGGAGGAGGCCGGCGTCAGCCTCGCCACCCAGGCGTACCAGAACTCGACCGGACGCGCGCACGGCGTGGACCTCACCGACCTCGGCGCGTCGGCGGTCGGTGGGCTCGCCGGCGGGGCGGTAGCGCCGCTGGCCGGACTCGGTCGGCACGCGACCGGGCGCGCGGCACGGGTCGGCGAGCACCTTGGTCGGGAGATGACCGGCGAAATGCTGGCCGAGAGCGCCGCCAGCCTCGCCACCGGTCAGGGCCTGACCTCCGTGGAGGACGCGGTGCGGGCCGCCGCGTCCGGGGCCACCGGCTCGGCGACCGCGCAGGCCGACCGCGCGCTGCACGCCCGGCTCGACGCGCAGACCGCCGCGCTCAACGGGGTCCCGCTCGCCGGACCCTCCCTCGCACCGGTCATCCCTGCCGCGGTGGTCTCCTCCGAGGCGGCCTCTTCCGAGGCGGCCTTCTCCGCTGAGGCGACTTCTGCGGTGGCTTCGACCGGTGCGGATCCCTCCCTGGCGGTCCAGTCCTCAGTGGATTCGTCTTCAGCGGGTTCGTCCTCGGTGGGTTCGTCTTCGGTGGGTTCGTCCTCCGTGGGTTTGTCTTCGGCTGTTCCGTCTTCGGTCGGTTCGTCGTCGGCCGTTCCGTCGTCAGCCGTTCCGTCGTCGGTGGTTCCGGCGCAGGCGTCGGCTTTCGTCGCCGGGGTGGACGTGGTCGCCTCGCCCGAGACCGATCACGGGCCTCCGGTGCGCGGAGAGGATCCGCCGTACTCGGGCGCCGGCCTGCCGCACGCGGTCGACCTGCCGCAATCCCCGAACGGGTCGTCGCCGCCAGCCGTCGCCGGGCTGTCCGAGCTCGCAAACGGCCCGGCCTATGCGTTGCTTCCACCCGAGACCGGGCCGTCGTCGGACGAGCCGGGCGGCGTGCCCTTGATGCCTGCGGCCGACCGATCGGCTGCGTCGTCCCCGGTCGCCGTCGATCCCACGTCCTTCCCCGTGGCCGCCGATCCCACGCTCTCCTCGGTCGCCGCGCCCGCGCCCGCAAGCCTCGAGGCGATCAGCGGACCGGCCGCCGGTGCCCCGGCCAGCCCGCACGCCAGCACCCCCGGGGCGGTTGCCCCCACCGTGCCCGGTCCGCCGCCGCAGGTCACGTCGACCGGCTCGCCGCCGAGCGCCGGGACTCCGCCGGGTGCGCCGTTCACCGGCGCTTGGAGCACAACGACCACCGGACCGGGCCGCTATGGGAACGCCGCACCCTCGCGCTCCCCGGCCCGGGACGCGCCCGAGCCGGTCCGCGTACCCGCGCATCCGGCTCGCGGCCGGGCACCGATCCCCGCCGACGTGGCGGCGTTCGACGACCCGTCGCTGCCCGCCCCGGAAGACAGCGACTGGTACGCGGCCCGGTGGGCCGCCGAGGCGGACGCCGTCGAGCGGCGGCGCTACCAGGGCTACTACGAGTCGCAGCGGACCTCGTTCGAGAACAACCGCCGGCAGTCCGAGGCCGGTCGGATGCGCGCCCGGGCCGCGGAGCACGACCGCCGCGCCGCCGAGTACTCCAGTTACGCCCGGCAGTTGCGCCAAGCGGGTCACCCGCGCTGGGCCGACGGCTGGCAGCGGACCGCGTACGACGAGCTGCGCGCGTACTCCGAATGGCATGACCTGGCCGACGCGGTGCTGGCCGGCACCACGGCGCCACGGGTCGTGGACATCGGCGACGCCCACTTCCGGCAGGCCAACGAGGACGTCGGCGCCCTCGCCCTCGGCGCGGTGGAGACCGTCGACCGGTCGGTGCTGACCGGCGACGACGTGCCGCCGCCGATCGACGACTCCCGTCCGTACGGGCGGCCCGGTGGGCTCCGACCGCCGCTGGCCCTCCATCAGGTCGACGTCGAACGGCGGATGCCCCGCGAGCCGGACGGCACCGTCACCCGCACCGCCGATCCCCGCCGCGGCGGCTGGTTCCGGCTCCTGAACGACGGCGGTCCCCGAGCCGACGCCACCCGGGGCATCAACTGCCTCGACTGCACCCTGTCGTTGTTCGAAACGTGGGTGCACGGACGGCCACGGGTGTCGGCGCCGCGTACCTTCGACGGCTACCTGGACGGTGACACCCGCCGCCCGATCCGCGGTGAGGCGGGCGGCCCGGGCCGGGTCGAGGACGTGACCGGTGGCCGCTTCCAGCAACTCCTCGCCCCGCCCACCGGCCAACGGCCGCACCCGGAGCAGGCACGGCGTACCGCCGAGCGGAGCTACGCCAACCTGCATGACCAACTGCTGCTGGGGGGCCACGGCAGCTACGCGTTCCTGGTCACCGAGTGGGCGCACGGTGGCTCGCACGCCTGGGTGGCGCTCAACCAGAACGGCACGGTCCTCTACGTCGACCCGCAGACCGGCCTCATCCGGGACCGGCCGCTGTACCCCGACGTGGTCGGCATCGACGCGCTGGTGCTGAGCGGGGACGGCCGGCCGATGCCGCTCGGCGGGCTGCCCCGGGGCCGGTTCAGCGAACGCCCCGACCTGCCGGACCACCCGCCGGCAAACGAGGACGGCGGTCACGGCGACCCGTACATCAACCGGATGCACCTGCTGCTGGACGGCCCGGGCTCGGCGCAGCCGCCGGTCCCGTCTGGTGGTGACGCGGCTGAAGCCGACGGACCGAATGCTCAGTCTGTTGAGCTGGCGCGGCTCACGGCGACCGAGCGGGCCGTGCTGACGGACCTCCGTGAACGGGCACTCGCCAACGCTGATCGCATCGAGAACGCGCTGACTCAGATCGGGCGGAACGTGGCGGAGACCATGGGCCTGAGTGAGCCGGTGCAGCTGCGGGACCGGGAGTTTCGCGTCAAAGGGCTGGAGTCGCTGGCACGGAAGTACCTCGACGAGGCGCGCGGTCTACAGGTCGGTGTCGAGGAGTTCGCGGGGACGGTCAATGACGTCCTGAGGTTCTTGTTCGAGATGCCGTCAGGGGAGCAGTATCCGCCTGCTGTCCAACTGGTGCTTACCGGCCTCGCGGAAGCCGGCTTCTCTGTCCCGCCGTCGGCCCTCAAGAACTTCTGGCGAGTCGGCAACAGGTTCTACGGATTCAACTGCACCCTCCGATCGCCCGACGGGTTCCTTCTCGAGTTGCAGCTGCACACCCGCGAGTCGCGGGAAGCGTGGGCGCAGACTCACGGCGACTACGAGATCCTGCGCCGCGTCTCAGCACGGCCGGAGGAGCATGTGCAGGCGTTTCTGCGCATGCTGGCCACGAACCGAGAGCATCGGTTGTCGGACCATGTCCCGCCCGGTCTGGAAAGTGTCGCCCCCGCCAAGGACGCCAGCTTCGCAAGGTGGTTGAGCGGCAGCGGAAACGTCTGGCAGGCGTATCGATCGTGGCTTGACCGCCAAGGGGCAAGCTTCTCGCAGGTGGTGCAGGATCTGGGCCTCAGGTCCAGCGACTTCCCCGTGACGGAGGACATCGCACCCAGGTTGGAGCAGGAATTTGTTGACCTATTACGTGATCTACCGAAATGATCAGCGAACGGGAGGGCCGGCGGGACTGTTCGTGGCCGATGCATTCTCGGCGATCCTTTGGGATCACCGGAGCCAAGAATGGGCCTTCGACCCCGGCCTGGTCATGAGGTTCGTCAACGACCATCGCAACGTCGATCGTTTCGAGACCGTCGATCGCGCGACGGCGGAGAGTGTGGCCGAGACCGTCACGGGTGGCACGAGCCTGCCTGACGAGGACGCCATCCGCGCCATGTTCGCAGCAGGGGACCGGCCGTCGTGACGCCCATGGACGACTCCGACGCCCACCCCGGTGCCGAGGCGAAGGCATCCGACAGGGAGCCATCGCGGGTTGTTGACTGCCGTGGACGGCGGGACGTCCGGAAGCTTCGCAGCGCCGAATAACATTGGTGCATGGCGACGTCCGACACCAAGAGCAGTAAGTCGAATGCCTGGGCCTGGCCGGTGGGCATCCTGATCGGTCTGGCGATCGGCATCCCCATGTTCGGTTCGACGGGTGGTGTTGCCTTCGGCGTCGCCATCGGTCTTGCCTTCGCGATCGCCCTCGGCGCCACCACGAATCGGGCTGAAGGTGACACCCCCGTTGGCGAGCCGCAGGGGTCTGCCAGCGGCGCCGCCGATGACCGCCCGATCGAGCCCTCCAACCAGGATGAATCGGACGGCGGTACCCCTGAAGGCCCCGCCGACGGACCCCGTCGACCGTGATCGACTCGGTATCGGTGATGTCGGGGTATCAGACGGCCTCGGATACCCCAATTTCGCCGATACCGAGTGGATCAAGCCCCGCGACCCCGTCCGCGCCTCCGCCGGAGGCGTGGCAGGGGGCGGGGCCGCGCAGTGTGGCGGCTGCGGTGGCCGTACAGGAGGAGTTGCGGCCGCTGGTCGACCTGGTGGGGCCGGGGCCGGCCGCGCCGGCCACGGTGGCTGGCCTGGACGTCGCGTACGCGAAGAGCGGCGACCTTCTCGCGGCGGCGGTGACCGTGCTGGACGCCCGGACGTTGGCCGTGGTGGATTCCGCGGTCAGCGTGGGCCGGCCCGCGTTCGGCTACGTCCCGGGGTTGTTCGCCTTCCGTGAGCTGCCCGCGTTGCTCGCCGCGCTGGACCGGCTGACCACCGCTCCGGCGCTGCTGGTCTGCGACGGGCACGGGCTGGCCCATCCGCGCCGGTTCGGGCTCGCCTGTCATCTTGGGGTGGTCACCGGGCTGCCCGCGATCGGGGTGGGGAAGACGCCACTGGTCGGTGAGTGGGCGCCGCCGCTCACCGAGCGGGGTGCCTGGTCGCCGCTGCGTGACGGGGGTGACGTCGTTGGCCGGGTGCTGCGGACCCAGGCCGGGGTGAAGCCGGTCTTCGTCAGCGTCGGGCACCGGATGAGTCTGGCCAACGCCACCGCGCAGGTGCTCGCGCTGACGCCGCGCTACCGGTTGCCGGAGACCACCCGCACCGCCGACCGGCTCTGCCGGGACGCCCTCGCCGGTGCGGTCTGACCAGCCGGGAAGCGACGGCACGGGGCGAGCGTGGCAGGTCGGCGGGTCGGGGTGGCAAACCGTAACGCCGCACACATGCGGGCCGCTCTATGACCGGTGGTGGGGGTGGCCCGGTAGTAGCCTGACCGCGGACCCCACCCGGGGAGGAACGGTGAGGTGATCATGACGGTACGTCGGCGCGTGGCGCGTCTCGCGACGGTCTGTGGTCTGGTGGGCGGCCTGGTGATGCTCGGTGCGTCGCCCGCGCTGGCCGACGACGACTCCGTCCGGGTGGGTGCGGCCAGCAGCTTCGCCGCCGGCGGCTCCCCGCAGGGGGTGAACGTCGCGGTGCGCAAGCGCTCCGACGGGTGCGTCCTGCTGCGTACCGCCCTGGGCCTGCGCCTTGAGGGTCTCCGGCCGGACCAGGTGGCGGTGCACGTCAACGCGGGTGGGCGCTGGTTCCCGGTGCCTGTCGCCGGCGGTGGCGGCAGCGTGGCGACCGGGCAGACCTCGCCGGCGAAGCCGACCCTGTGCAAGGGCAAGGGCATCACCGTGCGGTACCGGGTGGCGTTCGCCGCCGGTGCGCCGGCTGGGCGGCTCGCGGTGACCGGCGTGGCGCTCAGCGCGGCCGGGCAGGAGTTGGGTCGGGGTTCCGACTCGTCGAAGCTGAACAGCCGGGCCTCCGCCTCGCCCACGCCGACCCCGTCGAAGAAGCCGTCGCCCACCCCGAAGGTGACCACCGAGGCCGCCCCGGCCGGCGACGCGGTGAACGAGGCCGCGCTCGGTGGCGTGTCCCGCGGGCCCGACACCACGGCGACCGCGGCCGAATCTTCTGGCGGCTCGCCGGTGATGTTCTTCGGCATCGCGATGGTGGCGGTCGGACTGCTGCTCATCGTGCTGCTGTTCCGTCGCTCGCGTCAGGACCGGAAGCCGACCGACGACCTGACCGCGCCGCTGCCGGGCAACCCCGGCGGCACCACCTACCGCTCCGGTGGTGGGTCGCCGGCCGTGCCCGGCCAGCCCGGCCCGGTGTACGGGCAGCAGCCGCCGCCCGGCGGTTACGGCGCGGTGCCGGCTCCCCGGCCCGCGACCGGCGGGGTCTACGGTGCCCGCCCGGCCGGGCCCGCGTCGCCGCCCGAGGCGACGCAGGCCATGCCGGGTACTCCGGGTGGCCAGTCGGGGCCCGATGACCCGCCCGCCGAGGGCGGGGGCGACCACACCGTGTTCATGCCTCGGCTCCCCGGCTGAGCGGGGTCCGACCCTGACCCTCCGATACGCTCAGGTCCGGTGGAACCTGCGGCCAAGGAGCGGAACCTGTGTCTGATCTGTCCCAGATCGTGAAGGCGTACGACGTCCGAGGGACGGTGCCGGACCAGTGGGACGAACGGGTCGCCGAAGCCCTCGGTGCGGCCTTCACCCAGCTGCTCAACAGCACCGACGAGCCGGGCGACGCGGTCGTCATCGGGTACGACATGCGGGCCACCTCGCCCGGGCTGGCCGCGGCCTTCGCCGCCGGCGTCCGCGCCGAGGGGCGTTCGGTGATCGAGATCGGGCTGGCCTCCACCGACCTGCTCTACTTCGCGTCCGGCTCGCTCGATCTGCCCGGCGCGATGTTCACCGCCAGCCACAATCCCGCGCAGTACAACGGCATCAAGATGTGTCGCTCCGGTGCCCGGCCGATCGGCCAGGCCAGCGGTCTGGCGGAGATCCGTGAGCGGGCCCAGGCCCTGCTGGACTCGGGCGCGGCCCGCCCGGCCGGCGATCCGGTCCGGCCGGCCGAGCGGCGGGACCTGCTGCCCGACTACGCCGCCTACCTGCGCAAGCTGGTCGACCTCTCCGGCATCCGGCCACTGAAGGTCGTGGTCGACGCCGGCAACGGGATGGGCGGCTTCACCGTCCCCACGGTCCTCGGCGACGCCGCCCTGTCGGCCCTGCCGTTGGACATCGTGCCGCTCTACTTCGAGCTGGACGGCACCTTCCCCAACCACGAGGCCAACCCACTGGACCCGGCGAACCTGGTCGACCTCCAGCGCGCCGTGGTCGAGCACGGCGCCGAGATCGGGCTGGCCTTCGACGGCGACGCCGACCGTTGCTTCGTGGTGGACGAGCGCGGTGAGCCCGTCTCGCCGTCGGCGATCACCGCCCTGGTAGCCGCACGTGAGCTGGCCAAGCACCCGGGCTCCACGGTGATCCACGGTCTGATCACGTCCAGCGCGGTGCCGGAGATCATCCGGGAGCACGGTGGGGAACCGGTGGTCGCCCGGGTCGGGCACTCCTTCATCAAGGCGGAGATGGCCCGCACCAACGCCGTCTTCGGCGGGGAGCACTCCGCGCACTACTACTTCCGGGACTTCTGGTTCGCCGACACCGGGATGCTCGCCGCGATGCACACGCTGGCCGCGCTCGGCGAGCAGTCGCTGCCCCTGTCCGTGCTGGCCGGCGAGTACGAGCGCTACGTCGCCTCCGGTGAAATCAACTCGACGGTCGTCGACCAGGCGGCGGCGGTGGCCGAGGTGCGGGCCGCGTACCCCGAGGGGGTGGCCGACGAGATGGACGGGCTCACCCTGCGTTTCCCCGACGGGGCCTGGTTCAACCTGCGAGCCTCCAACACGGAGCCGTTGCTGCGGCTCAACGTGGAGGCGCCCACCCGCGAGCGGATGGTCTCGCTCCGCGACGAGGTGCTGGGCCGGGTTCGCCGATAAGATCGCCTGCGCCGGTCGGCACCGCCGCCGGTGAAGCCGCACACGTGGAAGGAGCCGCGCCATGGCCCTGGATCCGCAGTTGCTCGAGATCCTCGCCTGTCCGGACACGCACCACGCCCCGCTCACCTACGACGCCGAGGCGCAGACGCTGACCTGCACGGAGTGCGGCCGGATCTTCGAGGTCCGTGACGACGTGCCGGTGCTGCTGCTCGACGAGGCGCGCGGCGGCCCCGGGCAGTCGTCATGATCGACGGTACGGCCGGGGTCAGTGGACGTCGCGACGCCGACGAGGCCCTGCTCGACAGCCCGGAGGCACTGGCCGAGCACGACCCGGGTGGCATGCTCCGGCACACCGCCTCGGCCGGCGCGCAGGTCCGCGAGTCGGCCGCGCTGGCCGCCGAGGCGAACCTTGCTGTGCTCGCCGACGACGGGCGGCCCCGGGCCGTGGTGATCGCCGGCATCGGCACCGCCGGGCGCACCGGGGACGTGCTGGCCACGGTCGCCGGGCCGCGCTGCCCGGTGCCGGTGATCGCGCACCGCAGTGCCGGCGTACCCGGTTGGGTCGGCGCGGCCGACGTGGTCATCGCGGTGAGCGCGTCCGGCCGCAGCCCGGAGGCGCTCGGCGCCGCTGAGGCGGCGCACCGGCGTGGTGCCCGGCTGGTCGCGGTGGGCGCACCCGACTCGCAGTTGCAGTCGGTCGCCGAGCGGGCCCGGGCGCCGTTCATCCCGGTGCCCCGGCGCGCTCCGGCCCGGGCCAGCCTGTGGGCGCTCACCGTGCCGGTCCTGCTCGCCGCCCGTACCCTCGGGCTGGTGAAGGTCAACGAGGCGGACCTGGCGGAGACCGCGGCCCGGCTGGACGCGGACGCGGACCGCTGCCGGTCCACCGCGGAGTCCTTCGTCAACCCGGCGAAGTCGCTGGCCCTGGGCCTGGCCGGCTCGGTCCCGATCGTCTGGGGCTCATCCCCGCTGGCCACCGTGGCGGCCCGCCGGTTCGGCGACACCCTGTCGGCGAACGCCCGCTACCCGGTGGTCACCGGGGCGCTCGGCGAAGCCGGCCGGGGCCGGGTCGGGCTGCTGGACGGTGTCTTCGGTGGCCTGGCCGAGGGGGAGCGGGACATCTTCGCCGATCGTGCGGAGGACGACGGCGAGGGGACCCGGCTGCGGCTGGTGCTGCTGCGTGATGGCGGGCTCAACGCCGAGGACGACACGGACGAGCCGCTGGCCGTCGAGGAGCGCCGCGCCGACGCGGTGCAGACCCTCGCCGAACGCCGCGGTGTGCGCTGCGACGTGGTGACCGCCGAGGGCGGGTCCGCGCTGGAGCGGCTGGCCTCGCTCATCGCCGTACCGGACTTCGCCTCGATCTACCTCGCCCTGGCCCACGGACTGGACCCGATGGCGGTCCCCGCCATCACCGAGATGAAGGAGCTGTCGAACCAGTGAACGGACCTAGGCGGCGACGCGGCACGCGCGCACCGGGCAACGCGGCGCGGCGAAGCGGAGCGGTGGCGTGAGCGCGAACGGCGGGACGAAGGCGATTGTCGCCGCCCTGCTGGCCAACATCGGCATCGCCGTCACCAAGTTCATCGCGTTCCTGCTCTCCGGTTCGTCGTCGATGCTGGCCGAGTCGATCCACTCGGTCGCCGACTCCGGCAACCAGGGCCTGCTGCTGCTCGGTGGTAAGCGCGCCAGGCGGGAGGCGACCCCGCAGCACCCGTTCGGGTACGGCCGGGAGCGCTACATCTACGCGTTCATCGTGTCGATCGTGCTGTTCAGCGTCGGTGGCCTGTTCGCCCTGTACGAGGCGTACCACAAGTGGGATCACGAGGAGGGCATCAAGTCCTGGCACTGGCTGCCGGTGGTCGTGCTGGTGGCGGCGATCATCATGGAGTCGTTCTCCTTCCGGACGGCCATCAAGGAGTCCAATCACATCCGGGGCAACCAGTCCTGGGTGCGCTTCATCCGCCGGGCCAAGGCGCCGGAGCTGCCGGTGGTGCTGCTGGAGGACTTCGGCGCGCTGGTCGGTCTGGTCTTCGCGTTGTTCGGCGTCGGGATGACTCTGATCACCGGCAACGGCCGCTGGGATGCGGCCGGCACCGCCATGATCGGCATCCTGCTGGTGACCATCGCCGTCGTGCTGGCCATCGAGACCAAGAGTCTGCTGCTCGGTGAGGGCGCCGAAGCCGCCGAGGTGGCGGCCATCGAGCGCGCGATCACCGATGGCCCCGAGGTGGAGCGGATCATCCACATGAAGACGCTCTACCTGGGGCCGGAGGAGCTGATGGTGGCCGCGAAGATCGGGGTGCCGGCCTGCGAGAGCGCCCAGGATCTGGCCCGGGGCATCAACGCCGTGGAAGCGCGGATCCGCGTCGCGGTGCCGATCGCCCGGGTGATCTACCTGGAGCCGGACATCTTCAGCGCCGCCGCGGCCGCGGCCGGCACCGGCGCCGCCGCCGACACCGCCGTACCGCAACCCCAGAACGCGTCGGGCGAGGCGGCCGGGCGGCCCGGGGGCTGACGGGTGGAACTGCTCTACGGGCCGATCCGGGACTACGCCTGGGGGTCCCGCTCCGCGATCGCCCTGTTGCAGGGGCGGCCGGTGCCCAGTGCCGGCCCGGAGGCGGAGCTGTGGCTGGGCGCCCACCCGGGCGCACCGGCCAGCGTGGATCGGCACGGTCTCCGGGTCAGCCTCTGCGACCTGGTGCGTGACGAGCCGGGGCAGTGGCTCGGCCAGCGGGTGTCCGAGCGCTTCGGCACCCGGCTGCCGTTCCTGCTCAAGGTGCTCGCCGCCGACGCTCCGCTGAGCCTGCAGGCCCATCCGGACGCCGAACAGGCCCGGGTGGGCTACGCGGCGGACGCGGGCCGCCCTCCGGGGGAGCGCAACTACTCCGATCCGCACCACAAGCCGGAGCTGCTGGTGGCGCTCACCCCGTTCGAGGCGTTGTGCGGGTTCCGGGACCCGACGGTGTCGGCCGAGGCGCTCGCCGCGTTCGACGTACCGGCGTTGGCGCCGGTCGTCGCCGCGTTGCGGACGGGGCCGGTGGGGCTGCGGACGGCGGTGCAGACGCTGCTCGCCTGGCCGGTCGCGGAGCGCGACGAGCTGCTGGGCTCCGTGCTGGCGGCGTCGGTCGACGGCCCGGACGCGGAGCTGGCCGCCCGGCTGGCCGTGGCCTACCCGGGGGACCCGGGCGTGCTGGTCGCGCTGCTGCTGCACCACGTGCGCCTGACGCCGGGGGAGGCGATCTGGATGCCCGCCGGCAACCTGCACGCCTACCTGAGCGGCTGTGGAGTGGAGATCATGGCGGCCAGCGACAACGTGCTGCGCGGCGGGCTGACCCCGAAGCGGGTCGACGTCGACGAGCTGCTGCGGGTGCTGCGGTTCGAGGTGCTGGAGGATCCGGTACGGACCGCTGAGCCGGTCGAGCCGGGGTTGGACTGCTGGTCGGTGCCGGTGGACGACTTCGCGCTGCACCGGGTGCGGGTCGGAACGGCCGTGCCGTCGGTCACGCTGCCGCTCCCCGGGCCCCGGGTGGTGCTCTGCGGCGCCGGATCGGTCACCGTGGACGACGGCGCCGGCGCGGTGACGCTCGCGTCCGGCCAGGCCGCGATCGGCACCGCGGCCGGCGAGCCGCTGCGGATCAGCGGTGACGGTGAGGCGTACGTGGCCACCGCCGGGCTGCGCTGACGCCCTCGCCGCCACGCCACAAGTCCGACTTTCCCGGAATAGCTTGACGCTGCCGTATCTGAGTGTGACTCTATGAGTACGCAGCGTTATCGCGACGACGGTCCGACAACGTGCGGGGAACCAAACCGGGGGGATGCACGGGGCGGCGGGAGTGGACGGAGTTTCTGTCCATCACCGACCGCCCCGTGCGCTGTTCGCCGACCGTCCCCCGGGCGCCCGTCGCAGGCGCGCGTAAGGTGGAAGGTCGGCGCAGACATCGTTCGACAGGAGCTTTCATGACCAGCACCCTCCCGGCGTCCGCCAGCGGTACGCCGTCCGAGGCCCGGCCGAGCACCCTCGCCGAGGGCGACTTCAAGGTGGCGGATCTGTCGCTCGCCGAGTTCGGGCGCAAGGAGATCCAGCTCGCCGAGCACGAGATGCCCGGCCTGATGTCGATCCGTCGGGAGTTCGCCGAGGCGCAGCCGCTCGCCGGCGCGCGGATCACCGGCTCGCTGCACATGACCATCCAGACCGCCGTCCTCATCGAGACGCTGGTCGCCCTCGGCGCACAGGTCCGCTGGGCGTCCTGCAACATCTTCTCCACCCAGGACCACGCCGCCGCCGCGATCGTCGTCGGCCCGGACGGCACCCCCGAGGCCCCCGCCGGCGTCCCGGTCTACGCCTGGAAGGGCGAGACCCTGCCGGAGTACTGGTGGTGCACCGAGCAGGTGCTCGCCTGGCCGGACGGGCAGGGCCCGAACATGATCCTCGACGACGGCGGCGACGCCACCCTGCTGGTGCACAAGGGCGCCGAGTTCGAGAAGGCCGGGGTCGTTCCGCCGGTCGAGTCCGCGGACTCGGAGGAGTACGCGGTCATCCTCGAGCTGCTGCACCGCTCGATCGCCGAGGACGGCCAGCGCTGGACCCGGATCGCCTCCGGCATCAAGGGCGTCACCGAGGAGACCACCACCGGCGTGCACCGGCTCTACGAGATGCACCGCGCCGGCACGCTGCTCTTCCCGGCCATCAACGTCAACGACTCGGTGACCAAGAGCAAGTTCGACAACAAGTACGGCTGCCGGCACTCGCTGATCGACGGCATCAACCGGGCCACCGACGTGCTGATCGGCGGCAAGATGGCCGTCGTGATGGGCTACGGCGACGTGGGCAAGGGCTGCGCCGAGTCGCTGCGCGGTCAGGGCGCCCGGGTCGTGGTGACCGAGGTCGACCCGATCTGCGCGCTCCAGGCGGCGATGGACGGCTACCAGGTGGCCACCCTGGACGACGTGGTCGAGCAGGCGGACATCTTCATCACCGCCACCGGCTGCTTCAACGTCATCACCAACGAGCACATGGCCCGGATGAAGCACCAGGCCATCGTCGGCAACATCGGCCACTTCGACAACGAGATCGACATGGCCGGCCTGGCCAAGCGTTCCGACGTCGAGCGGGTCAACATCAAGCCGCAGGTCGACCTGTGGCGCTTCGCCGACGGGCACGCCATCATCGTGCTCTCCGAGGGCCGCCTGCTGAACCTGGGCAACGCCACCGGGCACCCGAGCTTCGTGATGTCGAACTCGTTCGCCAACCAGACGATCGCCCAGATCGAGCTGTTCACCAAGACCGAGGAGTACCCGGTCGGCGTCTACGTGCTGCCCAAGCACCTGGACGAGAAGGTGGCCCGACTGCACCTGGGCGCGCTCGGCGCCAAGCTGAGCACGCTGACCAAGGAGCAGGCCGCCTACCTGGGCGTCTCCACCGAGGGCCCGTTCAAGCCGGACCACTACCGCTACTGATCGACGCTCGCGTACCGGGTCGGCTGCTCTCGCGGCCGGCCCGGTTCGTCGTTTCCGCACCCGGTGCGGGCGGGCGGAGTTGGGCCGCCGGGTCAGCCCGATCGGCGGCGGGTGGGCCGGAACCAGGTCAAGACGCACCAGGCCAGCCAGCCGAGCGAGACGGCGGTGGCCAGCGGCCGCAGGCGCAGGGCGCTGAGCAGCAGCACAACGGCCAGCACCGCCAGCCACGGCAGGAATGCCTTCACGGCGGGCATCTTTTCACAGGGGCGCGGCGCCGGTTGATCCTCGATCCGCCCAGGGCCGGTGACCTCGTCAAGAACGACTTGACGAGGCCTCTGAACAGGAGGAAGGTATGGCTGCCCTAAGTTAGCTGAGGCGTTCCTAATGATCTCGGAGCTCGGATGTTCGCCACGTACCTGATCGGTCTGCGGGAGGGTCTGGAAGCGACCCTGGTGGTCAGCATCCTGGTCGCCTTCCTGGTGAAGTCGCAGCGCCGGGACCGGTTGCCCCAGGTCTGGGCGGGCGTCGCCCTGGCCGTGGCGCTCTCGGTGCTCTTCGGTTGGCTGATCGAGTACACCTCCAGCTCGCTGCTGGCCCGCTCGGAGGACCGCGAGCTGTTCGAGGCGATCACCTCCGTGGCCGCCGTGGTCTTCGTCACCTGGATGATCTTCTGGATGCGCCGGGCCGCCCGGACCATCGCCGGCGAGCTTCGCGGCAAGCTCACCGAGGCGCTGGCCGTCGGGTCCCTCGCGGTCGCCGGGATGGCCTTCCTCGCGGTGATCCGGGAGGGTCTGGAGACCGCGCTGATCTTCTACTCCGCCGCCCAGGGCGCGGCCGGCGACAGCGGACCGCTGCTCGCGCTGATCGGCGGCATCGCCACCGCCGTGGCGCTCGGTGTGCTGCTCTACGCCAGCGCCCTGCGCATCAACCTCAGCAAGTTCTTCACCTGGACCGGGGCGCTGCTGATCCTGGTCGCCGCCGGCATCCTCAAGTACGGCGTGCACGACTTCCAGGAGGCCGGCGTCCTGCCCGGCCTGAACGACCTGGCCTTCGACGTCACCACCACGCTCGACCCCAGCACCTGGTACGCCGCGCTGCTCGCCGGGATGTTCAACGTGACCCCCGCGCCCACCGTGCTGGAGACGATCGCCTGGATCGGGTACGCCGTACCGGTCCTCCTGCTCTTCCTGCGCCCGGCCCGTCGTACGCCGGCCCCCGTCGCGGCGCCGACCGGACCCGCGGCCGAGACGGTCCCGACGACCGGCGCGAGCGACACCGCGACCACCACCACCGTCACCGAGCGCGGGGCCGACACCGGCACCGGGGCCGAGGCGGCGTCCACGCCGCAGCGTGCCTGACCCCACGAGGAGAGACAGCTCAGATGCGTACCACCCGATTCTTCGCGCTGGCCGCTGCCGGCGTGCTGGCCACGACCGGCGTCGCCGCCTGCTCCGACTCCGACAAGGGTGAGGCGACCGGGGCCGGTGGCCCGATCGTGGTCAAGGCCAGCGACACCGCCTGCGAGGTCGGCGCCACCGACCTCGGCGCCGGAACCGCCACCTTCAAGATCACCAACTCGGGCGCGAAGGTGACCGAGTTCTACGTGTACGCGTCCGGCGACCGGGTGATGGGCGAGGTCGAGAACATCGCCCCCGGGCTGAGCCGCGAGCTGCACGTGGAGCTGCCGGCCGGCACGTACGAGACGGCGTGCAAGCCGGGGATGAGCGGCAAGGGCATCCGCGGCGCGCTCAAGGTCAGCGGATCGGCCGAGCCGCTGACCGCCGACGCCGCGCTGGCCGGCGCGACCGACAACTACCAGCGCTACGTCAAGAGCCAGACCGCCGCGCTGCTGGAGAAGACCGAGGAGTTCGTCGCCGCGGTCAAGGCCGGCGACGTGGCGAAGGCCAAGGCCCTCTTCCCGGTCGCCCGCACCTACTGGGAGCGGATCGAGCCGGTGGCCGAGATCTTCGGCGACCTCGACCCCAAGATCGACGGTCGCGAGGAGGTCATCGAGGAGGGGATGGAGTTCACCGGCTTCCACCGGATCGAGAAGGACCTCTGGCAGTCCGGCGACATCAGCAAGGACGGCCCGATCGCCGACCGGCTGCTGGTCGACGTCAAGGAGATCGTCGCCAAGGCCAACGCGGAGAAGCTCTCCCCGCTCCAGCTCGCCAACGGCGCCAAGGAACTGCTCGACGAGGTGGCCAGCGGCAAGATCACCGGCGAGGAGGACCGCTACTCGCACACCGACCTGTGGGACTTCGCCGCCAACCTGGAAGGTTCCAAGGCTGCCGTGTCCGCCCTCCGTCCGGCGCTGGAGCAGCGCTCGCCGGAGCTGGTCAAGCAGCTGGACACCGAGTTCGCCAACGTCGAGGCGTTGCTCGGCAAGCACCGCGACGGCGACGGCTGGAAGCTGCACACCGCGTTGAGCAAGGCCGAGCTCAAGGAGCTCTCCGACGGCATCAACGCGCTCGCCGAGCCGATCAGCAAGGTCGCCGCAGTCGTCGCCAAGTGACCGGACGTCAGGGAGGGTCGAGTCGATGAGCGGGAGCAGGTTGACCCGCCGGCGAGCGATCACGCTCGCCGGCGCCGGGGTGGCCGGAGTCGCCGGGGTGGCCGCCGGCGCGGGCGCGCTGATCAACGGCTCCCGTGACCCGGCCGCGGCCAGCGACCACCCCGCGGGGGCGGTGCCGTTCCACGGCGAGCACCAGGCCGGCATCGTCACGCCGGCCCAGGACCGGCTGCACTTCGTCGCCTTCGACGTGATCACCAAGGATCGCGCCCGGCTGGTCGAGATGCTCCAGGAGTGGACGGCCGCCGCCGCCCGGATGACCGCCGGGCGGGACGCCGGGGTGCTCGGCGCGGTGGGCGGGATGCCGGAGGCCCCGCCGGACGACACCGGCGAGGCGCTCGGCCTGCCCCCCTCGCAGCTCACCCTCACCATCGGCTTCGGGTCGACCCTGTTCCGCGACGCCGACGGCCGGGACCGGTTCGGTATCGCCGACCGGCGCCCGGCCGCGCTGGCCGAGCTGCCCAAGTTCCCCGGCGACGCGTTGCAGGCGCAGCTCTCCGGCGGCGACCTCTGCGTGCAGGCGTGCGCCAACGATCCGCAGGTGGCGGTGCACGCGATCCGCAACCTGGCCCGGCTCGGCATGGGCGTGGTGAGCGTCCGCTGGTCGCAGCTCGGCTTCGGCCGTACCTCGTCGACCTCGCGCGACCAGGCCACGGCGCGCAACCTGTTCGGATTCAAGGACGGCACGGCCAACCTCAAGGCCGAGGAGACCGACCTGCTGCGCGACCAGCTGTGGGTGCAGCCGGGCGACGGGCCGGACTGGATGACCGGAGGCTCGTACCTGGTCACCCGCAAGATCCGGATGCTCGTGGAGACGTGGGACCGGACCTCGCTGGCCGAGCAGGAGGAGATCGTCGGTCGGACGAAGGGCAGCGGCGCTCCGCTGGGCCGCACCGACGAGTTCGACGAGCCGGATTTCGCCGCGCGCGGTGACGACGGGCAGCCGTTGATCGCCGAGCACGCCCACGTCACGCTGGCCCACCCCAGCCGGAACAACGGCGCGCACCTGCTGCGCCGCGGCTACAACTTCGTCGACGGCTCGGACGGCCTCGGCCGGCTCGACGCGGGTCTGTTCTTCATCGCGTACCAGCGGGATCCGCGCCGGCAGTTCGTGCCGATCCAGACCCAGTTGGCCCGGCACGACGTGATGAACGAGTACCTCCGGCACGTCTCCAGCGGCCTGTTCGCCTGCCCGCCCGGTGTGCGGGACGGCGGGGACCACTGGGGGCGGACGCTCTTCGGCTGACGGCCGTCCGGATCGCGACAGGCCGACCGGCCGAGGCAGCGGTGGCGCCGGGCGGCACCGAAGGGGGATCATGGGTGGCCCGGCCAGGGTTTCTCCCCTGCCGGACCCGCACCACGTGGCGCCGCCGCCGCGGGTCGCGGTGCGACGCTTGCCGGCGGCGCTATCCGTTACCGGGTGACGCCGGTCCCACCGAACTGAACGGGGATGCAATATTAATCCCATGAGAGCCCGGGTACTGGTGGTCGACGACGACCCCGCACTCGCCGAGATGCTCGGCATCGTGCTGCGCAGCGAGGGTTTCCTGCCCTCGTTCGTGGCCGACGGCGAGCGGGCGTTGGCGGCGTTCCGCGATAGTCGTCCCGATATCGTCCTGCTTGACCTGATGCTGCCCGGGATGAGTGGCATCGATGTCGCTCGGTCGATTCGAGCCGAGTCCGGCGTGCCGATCGTGATGCTGACCGCCAAGAGCGACACCGTCGACGTGGTGCTCGGCCTGGAGTCGGGCGCCGACGACTACGTGGTCAAGCCGTTCAAGCCCAAGGAGCTGGTCGCCCGGATGCGGGCCCGGCTGCGCCGGGGCGAGGACGTGGCACCGGAGATGCTGACCATCGGGCCACCCGGCAACCAGATCACCATCGACGTGCCCGCGCACACGGTCAGCCGCAACGGCGAGGAGGTGAAGCTGACTCCGCTGGAGTTCGATCTGCTGGTCGCGCTCGCCCGCAAGCCGCGTCAGGTCTTCACCCGCGAGGTGCTGCTGGAGCAGGTCTGGGGCTACCGGCACGCAGCCGACACCCGGCTGGTCAACGTGCACGTGCAGCGGCTGCGCGCCAAGATCGAGCCGGATCCGGAGCGGCCGGAAATCATCCTCACCGTGCGGGGCGTGGGCTACAAGGCGGGGACCGGATAGCCTGGTCACACTGTGTCAAGCTCCCCGCCCCCGCACCCTCAGACGACTGCCCGCCGGCCCCGCGCCGGCTGGGAGCTCTGGCGTGCGCTGAGCGGACGGGCCGCCCGGATGGTGGCGCGGGTGCACCAGACCTGGCGCCGCTCGCTCCAGGTCCGGGTGGTGACCATCACGCTCGTCGCCTCCAGCCTGCTGGTCGGCGGCTTCGCGTACCTGATCGCTGACAAGATCACCACGATCCTGCTCGACAGCGCCCGCACCGACGTCCGGCAGCGCGTGAATAGCGGCGCCGGCTACGCGGCCAAGCAGGTCTCCCTGTACGGCCAGCCGCAGGAGGCGCAGCTCCAGGAGACCATCGAGGACACGGTCAACTATCTGGCCGGCGGCGACCCCGAGCAGATCAGTGGTGTGGTGGTGGCGATCACCGCCGACGGCTATCCGAACGTCATCCAGGCACGCACCGCGCCCGCGGCGAACGTCCAGCCGCTGATCAGCCAGGAGCTGCGGGCCGCGGTCGCCAGCGGCAAGGTGGCCAGCCAGATCCGCACCGGCCGGCTGACCGGAGAGCCCACCAAATATCTGGTCTACGGCTCGCCGGTGCCCACCCGGTTCGGTCAGATCGAGCTCTACTACCTCGTGCCGTTGACCCAGCAGGACCGCACCGCCGCCGACGCCCGAGCCACCGTGGTGGCCACCGGGGTCGCCCTGGTGATCCTGCTCGGGCTGCTCGCGGCCCTGGTCACCCGGCTGGTGGTCAATCCGGTCCGGGTCGCCGCGCGGACGGCCCAGCGGCTCTCCGCCGGCCTGCTCGACCAGCGGATGGTGGTCAACGGCGAGGACGACCTCGCCCTGCTCGCCGCGTCGTTCAACCAGATGGCGACCAACCTGCAACGGCAGATCCTCCGCCTGGAGGAGATGTCCCGGTTGCAGCGCCGGTTCACGTCCGACGTCTCGCACGAGCTGCGTACACCGTTGACCACGGTCCGGATGGCCGCCGACCTGATCTTCGCCGAGCGCGACGAGTTCGACCCGGCGGTGGCCCGCAGCGCCGAGCTGCTCCAGGCCGAGCTGGACCGGTTCGAGGAGCTGCTCACCGACCTGTTGGAGATCAGCCGGTTCGACGCCGGCTTCGCCATGCTGGACGCCGAGCCAACCGACCTGGTGCCGGTGGTGCACCGGGTGGTCGACCGGCTCGCCGGCCTGGCCGAGCGCGTGGGCGTCCCGATCGAGTTGGACCTGCCGGGCACGCCGGTGATCGCCGAGGTCGACCCGCGCCGGGTCGAGCGGGTGCTGCGCAACCTGGTCGGCAACGCCGTCGAGCACGGTGAGGCACGTCCCGTGCTGATCACTCTCGGCATCGACGAGACCGCCGTGGCGATCACCGTCCGGGATCGCGGCGTGGGGCTCAAGGTGGGCGAGGAAAAGTTGGTGTTCAACCGGTTCTGGCGGGCGGACCCGTCCCGGGCCCGGCAGACCGGTGGCACCGGTCTGGGCCTGTCCATCAGCCTCGAGGACGCCCGGCTGCACGGCGGTTGGCTGGAGGCGTGGGGTGCGCCCGGGCAGGGCGCGCAGTTCCGGCTCACCCTGCCGGCCCGCGCGGGTGACCGGCTGACCACCTCGCCGCTGCGGCTGGTGCCCGCCGACGCCGCACTGCCGTTCGGTGGCCCCCGGGATGGCGGCCCGTTGGCCATCGGTTCCGGCGCCGGCGGCACGCTGGCGATCGCCCCGGCGCCCGCCGAGGACGGACACCGTGCGGAGGTGCGATCGTGAGGCGCCAGGTCATGGTCGGGGCACTCGGCGCGGCGCTGTTGCTCGGCGGGGCGTGCGGCATTCCGGCGTCGTCCGACGTGCGGGTGGACGGCAAGGGCGGGACCGCGACGGAGGCCGGCTCGAACAACGGCGGTCGAAGTGAGCCGCCGACGCGCACGGCCAGCGGCAGCGACATCGACGCGTTCGTGCGCAACTTCCTGGACGCCGCCGCTGGTGAGCCGGACCGGGCCTACGAGCGGGTCAAGCTGTTCGTCGCGCCGGAGCACCAGTCCAAACTGCAGGAGAAGAAGGGCAGCGAGGTCGCGCTGAACGTGGTCCGGCTGCGGGAGGCGGTCTTCACCGGCAACAGCGACCTGACCACCACCGTGAAGATCAAGGTGCAACAGCTCGGCCTGTTGCGGTCCAACGGCACCCTGGCCCCGCCGGTGGCGACCGAGACGGGGTACGAGTTCCGGGTGCGCAGCGCGGCGTTCGGCGGTGACGACGAGCGCGCCGGCCTGTACGTCCTCGACCCGCCGAACGTGCTGCTGCTCAGCGACAACGCCCTACAGCAGTACTACCAGGACGAGTCGATCTACTTCTGGAGTTCCGACGGCAGCCGTCTGGTGCCCGATCAGCGCTATCTGCCGGCGTCGGTACCGGACGAACGCCGGGTCAACGAGGTGGTGAAGTGGCTGGTCGGTGGCCCGTCCGACTGGCTGCGCCCCGGCGTCGTCGGGCTGCCCGACCGCACCGAGCTGGTCAACAACGCCACCGGCGCGCACAACCGGTGGGAGGTCAACCTGGACATGTCCGGTGACGACCAGACCCAGATCGACCGGTTGATCACCCAGTTGGCCTGGTCGCTGGGCGACCTGCGGGGCGAGCTGGCGCTGAAGATCCGCAACAACGCGCTGCCCGTGCAGGATCTGGAGGCGCGCCGAAACTCCGAGGCGCTCTACCCGATCACCGAGGGCCCGCAGCGGTTCGGCGTCTACGAGGGCGCCATCCGCCCGCTCGACTTCGCCGGCGAGCCCAGCGGCGCCGTGCCGTTGTCGGGCGAGGTCAACCGCAACATCGTGTCCGCGGGGCTCGCGCGGGCCGAGGGCCGGATCCTCGCCGCGATGGTGGTGAACAGCGGCAAGGGAAGGCAGCGACTGGCCGTGGGCACCGGCCCCGCCCTCAACCGGAGCGGGAAAGACTACGCCTCGATCAGCCGTCCGGTCTGGCTGCGCACGGTCGACTCCCGCCCGGGCCGGGGCCTGGTGGTGGCCGACGGCCGTCTCTACCGCTTCGACGAGGCAGCCGGGATGTACCAGGTGCCGCTGAACCTGCCCACCCCGGAGGTCACCGCGGTGGCCGCATCTCTGGACGGCCAGCGGGTCGCGTTGATCGCCGGCGGCCGGCTGTACGTCGCGGCGGTCAACCTGGACGGCGGCGGGGTCTCCATCGGCCCGCCCCGGGCGCTCGTCACCTCGCTGACCGGCCTCAGCGCCGTGGACTGGAGCGGGGAGGGCCGCCTGGTGGTGGCCGGGTCGGCCGGCCAGCCGGCGATCTACGGGATCAGCGTGGACGGGGCCCTGGAGACGCCGCTGAAGACCGACGTCGGTGCCAAGGTCAACCACCTGACGGCGTACCCGACCAACGACGAGGTGCCGTCACCCAGCGTGGGATACATGTACGAGGCGAACGGGGTGGCCTACCGCAGCAGCCCGTTCGAGCGGATCGAGCCCGGACAGGTACGGGACGTCGCTCCACCGCCGGCCGGGCTCCGCCCGAGCAACCCGTCGGCCCCGTTCTTCCTCTACTGACGTCGTGCGCGGGCTCTGGGCCGATCTCGGCGACCTGGTCCTGCCCACCGACTGCGCGGGCTGCCGAGAGCGTCGACCCGGTCTGCGGCACGGGATCTGCCCGACCTGCGTGACGGCGCTGAGCGCGTTGCGTCCGCGCCCGGTCCGTCCGACTCCCGCCCCGCCGGGCCTGCCGCCCTGCGTCGCCCTCGGTCCGTACGCCGGCCCGCTGCGCGAGGCCCTGCTGGCGTACAAGGAGCACGGCCGGCACGGGCTGGCCCGCCCGCTCGGCGCGCTGCTCGCCGAGGTCGTCGCGGCGGCGGTCGGCGGTGCCCGTCCGCTGGCGTTGGTGGCGGTGCCGGACACCGCAGCGGCGGCCCGGGCCCGCTACGGGGACCACCTGGACCGGCTGGCCCGGCACTGCGCGGCGCGGCTGAGCCGGGCCGGTTGGCCGGTTCGGGTGCACCGGCCGCTGCGGGCGCTGCCCCGGCCCGACTCGGTGACGCTGGACAGCGCCGGCCGGGCGGCGGCGGCCGAGGCGGCCTTCCGGCCGCGTCCGGGTGCCCGGCGTGGGGGCGGCGCGTCGGGCGTGGCACCCGTCGTGGTGTTGCTGGACGACATCGTCACCACCGGGGTCACCCTGGCCGCGTCGGCCCGGGTGCTGGCCGCCACCGGGCAGGCACCGGGTGTCGCCGCGGTGCTCGCGGCGACCGAGAAAAGACGCCGTTCGTAACCGTTCGTGTTTCCGTTTCACCCGTTGGTGTATGAGCTGCGAAAAATCCCGGGCGGTCTCGGCAACATGGGGTGACTGCCGGGCGAACAGGAGTTAGCGTTTCGCTGTCGGGGGTAGGAGGTCATTCCACCCGCCTCCGGCGGTGAGAGGAGGCGTAGCCGCACTGACCGGTCGACGCCAGCGGGGCTCCCCAGGGCGCGCGGCCGGGTAACCGGATCGAAGACCGTCCGAACAAGGGAGGTCACGTGGACATCGTGGTCAAGGGCCGTAACGTCGAAGTGCCGGACCATTACCGGGTGCACGTAGCCGAGAAACTCGCAAAGATCGAACGCTACGACCACAAACTCATTCGTGTCGATGTCGAGCTGTTTCACGAGCGCAATCCGCGCCAAGCCGACCACTGCCAGCGGGTGGAGATCACCTGCGTTTCCCGAGGCCCGGTGATCCGGGCCGAGGCGTGCACGAATGACTTCTACAGCGCGCTCGACGCGGCCATCGCCAAGCTCGACACCCGGCTGCGCCGTGCGGCCGACCGTCGCCGCGTACACCGGGGCCGGCACGCGCCGATCTCCGTCTCCGCCGCCACCGCCGGCCTACCGGTCGCGGACCTGGTGGCCGCCCCGCTGAGCGCGCCGGGTGACGGCGCCCGCGCCGGCACCGCCGTCGCCGAGCGGGCCGAAGACGAGTACGACGAGCAGCCGTGGCACATCGCCCGGGAAAAGGTGCACCCGGCGGAACCGATGACCATCGACGACGCGCTCTTCGAGATGGAACTGGTCGGCCACGACTTCTACCTGTTCCAGGACAAGGAGTCCGGCCGCCCCAGCGTCGTCTATCGCCGGCACGCCTACGACTACGGCATCATCTCCCTCGCCACCTGACCGGTTCCGACCCGCGTTGACCACGGAGTCGTGGTGGTACGGGAGCCGCGAACCGGTGCGGACCGTCCACCACGACTCCGTGATCTGCTCAGCGGAGGTCGGCGGGTAGCAGGGCGAAGGTCAGGTCGTCCAGGCGGGTGCCGGCCAGACCCGGCAGCCGGCCACGTTGCAGGGCCTCCCGCTCGAAGCCGACCCGCTCCAGCACCCGGTGGGAGGCCGTGTTCTCCGGGACGGTGCCGGCGGTCAGCCGGGCGATACCCGCCGGCCCGAACGCCCAACCGGCGAGCAGCCGGACGGCCCGGGTGGCGTACCCCCGACCCCGCCAGTCGGGCAGCAGCGCGTAGCCGAGCGACGCCTCCCCGCTGGCCACATCCGTGTACGACAACCCGCAACTGCCCGCCGGCTCGCCGGTGGCCAGTTCGGTGATCAGCAGTCGGGCGATGTCCCCGGTCAGCCACGCGCTCTCCGCGAGCCGGCAGCGCCGCTCGATCGCGGCCCGCTCCGGCGGCACCGGCGGCGCCTGATTCGCCACCACCTCGGGCCGACTGTGCAACCGGTACATCAGCTCGGCGTCGTCCGGAGCGAGCCGGCGCAGCGCCACCACCTGATCGGTGAGCACCCCGCCGGGCAGGTCCGGCAGCAGCCGGGCGGTCGGGCCGGTCGGGTCGTCGGCGAGGCGTACCCAGGCCAGCAGGTCGTGCCGGCCACCGCCCCGACCTGAGCCGGCCGACCGGCGTACGCCCTCGTACTCGAAGCCGGCGGCCAGCGCGACCCGTTGACTGGGCGCGTTCTCCGCCTCGGTGAGCAGCTCCAGCCGGACGGTTCCGGTGGCGAACGCGTGCTCGCTCAGCGCGCGGGTGGCCGCGGCGGCGATCCCGCGTCCACGCGCCGCCGGCCGCACCCAGTAGCCGATCTCGGCCTGACCCCGTTCGGGCAGCGGGTTGTTGAGACCCACCGCGCCGAGCAGCCGGTCCGTGGCCGGGTCGGCGATGGCATACGCGGCACCGCCGCCGGTCCAGGCCGCCGGTGCGCCGGCGTCGATCCACCAGCGGGCGTCGGCCTCGGTGTACGGGGAGGGCAGGCTCGACACGAACCGCTGGCTCACCGGATCGGCGCAGCCGTCGACCACGTCGGCGGTGTCCTCGGCGCGGAACGGCCGCAGCCGCACCCCGTGCGCCTCGATCACCTGCGGCGGAGTCACGTCAGGTCCTGGGCGAGCATCGCGGCCGTCCAGACGTCGACCCGCTCACCTCGGTGTTGCAGGCCACCCCGGGCCGTCCCCTCGAATGCGAAGCCCGCCTTCTCGGCGACCCGGCGGGAGGCGGTGTTGCCCACGTGCGCCTTCCACTCGATCCGGGCCAGGCCCAGCGTGGTGAAGCCCCATGCGCTCAGTGCGGCCAGCGCGGCCGGCATGTAGCTGCGGCCACGGGCCGCCGGGGCGGCCATGAAGCCGACGTCGGCGAGCAGCGGATCAGCGGGGGAGAGCCGCAGGTCGATCGAGCCGGCGTACCGGTCATCGGGGTCGGCGATCACGAAGCAGGCGGCGTCCCCCCGTGCCCAGGCGTCCCGGATGAAGCCGAGGTACCCCTGCGCGTCGGCACGCTCGTACGGGTCCGGCACCGTCGTCCAGCGGATGGTCTCCGGATCGCGGCAGGTCTCCACCACGGCGTCCAGGTCCTGCTCCTCCATCGGCCGTAGCAGCAACTCGCCGGCCCCGGCGGTGGCGAACAGAGTGGGCTGCGGGCGGCCGAAGGCGGCGGCCCGCCGAGCGGCCAGGGTGCCCGGGCCGGCCGGCCCGGTGGCCCCGGGAGCGGGCACCTCGCCGGGCAGCAGCGACCCGACCCAGCCGTCCGCGCTGCCGCCGGGCGCCGGGTCCGCCAGCCGCAGCCGGCCGTCGATCCGGAACCCGGCGCGGAGCGCGACCAGCCGGGAGGCGTGGTTGCCCACCTCGGCCTGCCAGATGAGCCGGCGCAGCCCGAGCGTGTCGAAGGACCAGCGGGCCACCGCGCGGGCGGCCCGGACGCTCACCGCCCGCCCGCGCGCCCACGGGGCCGTCCAGTAGCCGATCTCGCCGGTGCCGGCGCTGGTGATGGAGACGAGCCCGCACGAGCCGAGGAGTTCGCCGGTGACCGGGTCGCAGACCGCGAATGGCGCGCCGGTGCCCTCCGCCCACGCGCGCCCGCTCAACTCGGTCACGAATCCGTAGGCGTGTTCCGGCAGATACGGGCGCGGTACGGTGGTCCAGCGCTGGATGTCCGGGTCCTGGCACGCGCGGTGCACGGCGTCGGCGTCGGTGTCCCGCCAGGGCCGCAGCAGCAGGCCGTCCTCGATGATCTCCACAGGCTCCACCCGTGCATCGTGCCGGAACGTTCGCCCACGGCGTAACCGGATAACCTGCGCGACGCACCCGCTGCGCGAGTTATGTCGGGTTCGGCGGGGTGGACCGCCGCCACCAGTGACCATCGCGCCGGTGGAGCGCCTACGATGGTTCGAGACTGTCTAGGGGAGCGTTGATCCGTGTCGATTCTGGAAAAGGTCCTTAACGCGGGCGAGGGCCGCATGGTGCGCCGGCTCAAGGCCATCGCCGCCGCCGTCAGCTCGATCGAGGACGACTACGTCAACCTCACCGACGAGGAACTGGGCGGCATGACCGAACAGTTCCGGGAGCGGCTCGACGAGGGTGAGACCCTCGACGACCTGCTGCCGGAGGCGTTCGCGGTGGCCCGCGAGGCGGCCGCCCGGGTGCTGGGCCAGCGCCCGTACGACGTCCAGGTGATGGGCGGCGCGGCGCTGCACTTCGGCAACATCGCCGAGATGAAGACCGGTGAGGGCAAGACGCTGACCTCGGTCATGGCCGTCTACCTCAACGCGCTCTCCGGCAAGGGCGTCCACGTGATCACGGTCAACGACTACCTCGCCCAGCGCGACGCGGCCTGGATGGGCCGGGTGCACGAGTTCCTCGGGCTGACCGTCGGCGTGGTGCTGCCCAACCGGCCGGCCAGCGAGCACAAGGCCGCCTACGAGTGCGACATCACCTACGGCACCAACAACGAGTTCGGCTTCGACTACCTGCGCGACAACATGGCCTGGTCGAAGGACGAACTGGTCCAGCGGGGTCACAACTTCGCGGTGGTCGACGAGGTCGACTCGATCCTGATCGACGAGGCGCGTACCCCGCTGATCATCTCCGGCCCGGCCGAGCACTCGGCCCGCTGGTACGGCGAGTTCGCCGGCGTGGTGGCCCGCCTCCAGGCCGGCACCGACGGCGAGGGCGACTACGAGGTCGACCACTCCAAGCGCACCATCGCGGTCACCGAGCGCGGCGTCGCCAAGGTCGAGGACCGGCTCGGCATCGACAACCTGTACGAGTCGGTGAACACTCCGCTGGTCGGCTACCTGAACAACGCCATCAAGGCCAAGGAGCTGTACAAGCGCGACAAGGACTACATCGTCAGCGACGGTGAGGTCCTGATCGTCGACGAGTTCACCGGTCGCATCCTGCACGGCCGTCGCTACAACGAGGGCATGCACCAGGCGATCGAGGCCAAGGAGGGGGTGGAGATCAAGCAGGAGAACCAGACCCTGGCCACCATCACCCTCCAGAACTACTTCCGCCTCTACGAGAAGCTGTCCGGGATGACCGGTACGGCGCAGACCGAGGCGAGCGAGTTCAACAAGGTCTACAAGGTCGGCGTCGTGACCATCCCGACCCACCGCCCGATGGTTCGCGAGGACCGGCCCGACGTCATCTACAAGACGGAGAAGGCCAAGTTCAACGCCGTCATCGAGGACATCGCCGAGCGGCACCAGATGGGCCAGCCGGTGCTCGTCGGCACCGTCTCGGTGGAAAACTCCGAGATCCTCTCCCAGCTGCTGCGCCGCCGTGGCATCCCGCACAACGTGCTGAACGCCAAGTTCCACGCGCGGGAGGCCGAGATCGTCGCCCAGGCGGGGCGCAAGGGCGCGGTCACCGTGGCGACCAACATGGCCGGCCGCGGCACCGACATCCTGCTCGGCGGCAACGCCGAGTTCCTCGCCGCGAACGAGCTGCGCCAGCGTGGCCTCGACCCGCTGGAGAACGAGGAAGAGTACGCCAAGGCGATGGAGGAGGTCCTGCCCACGTGGAAGCAGGCCTGCGACGCCGAGGCGGACGAGGTCGCGGCCGCCGGGGGCCTGTACGTGCTGGGCACCGAGCGGCACGAGTCCCGGCGGATCGACAACCAGCTGCGCGGTCGCGCCGGCCGGCAGGGTGACCCGGGCGAGTCCCGCTTCTACCTGTCACTCCAGGACGAGCTGATGCGGCGCTTCCGGGCCGGCGCGGTCGAGGCGGTGATGGAGCGCTTCAACATCCCGGAGGACGTGCCCATCGAGTCGAAGATGGTCACCCGGCAGATCAAGAGCGCCCAGGCCCAGATCGAGGGCCAGAATGCCGAGATCCGCAAGAACGTGCTGAAGTACGACGAGGTGCTCAACAAGCAGCGCCAGGTCGTCTACGCCGAGCGGCTCCGGGTGCTCAACGGTGAAGACCTCTCCGAGCAGGTCCGCAACATGATCGACGAGACCGTCGAGGCGTACGTGCGCGGCGCCACCTCCGAGGGCTACGGCGAGGACTGGGACCTGGAGCAGCTCTGGTCCAGCCTCAAGCAGCTCTACCCGGTCGGTGTGACGATCGACGAGCTGGAGGAGGAGGCCGGCGGTTCCCGTGCCGGCATGGACGCCGACTTCCTGGTGGCCCGGCTCAAGGAGGACGCGCACGCCGCGTACGACCGGCGCGAGGAGCAGCTCGGCGCCGAGGGGGTGCGCCAGCTGGAGCGGATGGTGCTGCTCCAGGTGATCGACCGCAAGTGGCGCGAGCACCTCTACGAGATGGACTACCTCCAGGAGGGCATCAACCTCCGGGCGTACGCCCAGCGCGACCCGGTGGTGGAATACCAGCGCGAGGGCTTCGACATGTTCGCCACCATGATGGACGGCATCAAGGAGGAGACGGTCGGCTTCCTCTACAACGTGGACGTCCAGGTGACCGAGCCGGAGCCGGCCGCGGAGTCGGACGAGGTCACCCTGCTCGACAAGCCGGTGGAGATCCGGGCGAAGGGGCTCAACCGCGCGCCGCAGCGACAGGGCCTGCAATACTCCGCCCCCACCATCGACGGCGAGGCCAGCCCCGGTGCGGTGGCCGTCGAGCAGGCCGAGCAGCAGGCTCCGGCGCTCGGTGTGGGCCGACCGGCCCCGGGTGCCCCGGCGGCGCCGGGGCGGACGGCTCCGTCGGCTCCGCAGCGGCCGGCCTCCGGGCTGCGTGGCCCGGCGGTCCCGTCGGCCGCCGCGCGACGGCCCGCGCCGAACCAGGCGGAGGCCAGCAACGGCCCGTCCCGCAATGCCCCGTGCCCGTGTGGCTCGGGTCGCAAGTACAAGCGCTGCCACGGCGCCCCCAACGGCGGCTGACCGACAGCACCGAAACGGGCCCCGGCCGATTGGCCGGGGCCCGTTCGTGTCCCCGGACCCGCGTGCGGCTCGTTGACCCGTCCGCCGCGCCGCCGGCTCGGCTCCCGGGCTACCTGTTCCTGGTGAGGGCTATACCTGTGAGTCATAAATATGACCCACAGGTATAGCTCTCCTTCGGCACATGCCTGCCGGGCGGTGGCCACGAAGAAGCCGGGACGTGCCCGCCGGGCGGTGGCCACGAACAAGTCGGGGACGTGCCCGCCGGAGCGGTGGCCACGAAGAAGCCGGGACGTGCCCGCCGGAGCGGTGGCCACGAAGAAGCCGGGACATGCCCGCCCCGGCGGCGGCCACGAAAAGGTCGGGTGTCAGCGGTCCTCCGACGGCCCGATCTTCGGTGAGCCGGGGCGATCGTCTGGTCTGGAGCCGGGTCAGAGGACCTGGAGGGCGGTGCAGAGCCAGCGGCCACGGCGGTGTTCCAGGCGCAGCGCCATCGCCCAACTGCTGCCGCCCGCGCCGGTGAGCACCGCGGCGGCCTCCACCGCCGCCTCCCGGGGCTCACAGGCTCGCAGCCGGCGCAGCCGGACCACCGGCCGCTCGGCACGGCGGCGGGACATCCCGGCTCGCCCCGGCTGCCCGGTCCGCGCGGAGGCAGCGCCCGGGCCGGAGGCAGCGCCCGGGCCGGACGCGGTGGCCCGACCGGGCGCGGTGGCTGGGTTGGACGCCCGGGCTCGCCTCGCGGCGCGGGCCAACTCGGCGAGCAGGTCGCCGGCCCGGGCCGGGTCGAGCAGGGGCCGCAACTGCGCTGGCGAGCGGTAGCCGTTGACCACCTCGAGGCAGGTGTCGACGAAGCGGTGCGCGACCCGGATCGACTCGGGGGTGGTGGCCGGCGGCGAGGGCGGACCCGGGTGGATGCCGGGCCGCGCCGGCACCCGGCGGAGGGTGGCGCGGCGGTCCGGCGGGCGGATCGGGTCCGGCCTCGTCGAGGCGAACAGGTCGAGGGCGAGCTGGCCGTGGGTCGGCGCCGGCCAGTACGCCCCGTCGGCCTCGTCGGCGTACGGCGGGTCGATGGGCGGGACCGGGCGCAACCGCACGGGTGGCCGGGACGGACCGGGTCGCCGCTCGCTCATCGCTGCCCCTCGATCTTGCGTTTGCCTTCGTTTGCCTCCGACAGACTTGATTCTGTGCGATGAAGCGGCCCGGGTCAATGGCTCAACGGATGCTCTCGACTACTCCGGGTCGCGGTCGACGAGCGGGTTGCCCCGTACCCAGTCGGCGGTCTCGGCGTACTTGTGCTGGATGTACTCCTCCAGCCGGGCGCGCTCGACCCGCCACTGGCCGCGGCCACCGATCTTGATCGCCGGCAGTTC
This sequence comes from Micromonospora sp. CV4, assembly GCF_003667455.1. Classification (NCBI taxonomy): domain Bacteria; kingdom Bacillati; phylum Actinomycetota; class Actinomycetes; order Micromonosporales; family Micromonosporaceae; genus Micromonospora; species Micromonospora sp. CV4. Next base: position 58,416 of record NZ_RCVI01000231.1, read on the forward strand.
CCCGCTGCGCACCATGTGGTAGACCTGCGAGTCCGACACGTTCAGCTCGGCGGCGACGTCGGAGAGCAGCAGGAACCTCGGCTCCACAGGAACTCCCGGGGTTGATGGCGTTTGCCTCAGTTTGCCATCGACAGCTCGAATGGCCCAGCACCTCCACTGCCCGGCCGCGAACCAGCCCCGGCGGGACACACCGGCGGGGAACTTCCACCGGCCGGAGGCGAGGTGTATGACGGTCACGGCGTGCGGCATGATCTGCGCCCGTGCCGGCGGCCGCCGGTGGTGGACTGAGCGGGGAGACGACCGGTGACCGACGAGCTTGTCCGGGCGTACGTGCCGGCGACCGTACCCATGCTGGCCCGCCTGCGTGAGCAGGGGCTGGCCGCCGAGCAGGCGCACGCGGTGACCCCGGCGCTGCGCGAGTGGTACGCCGAGGGCGACGAGGAGGAGTTGGAGTACGTCGCGTTCATCCGGGCCGCCCAGGACGCGCTGCACCTGCTCCGGGCCGACCCGGCCGCGCCCCGCCGCCGGGTCGTCGTCTCGGCCGACCTGCCGCGTGCCGCGCTCGGACGGGGCGATGGTGAGCTGGGCTCCAGCACGGTGACGTTGGCCGAAGCGGTGCCGGTGGGTGCCGTCGCGGCGATCCACGTGGACGGCACTGACGCGGTCGAGCAGGTCGCCGCGGCGGCCGACGTGGTGGCCGAGGCCGCCGCCGGTGACCCGGATGCCCAGTTCACCGTCGACGGCGCCGAGGACCACGAGCTGGAGTGGTACGACGTGAGCGAGCTGGACCTGCTGCTGCGCGCCGCCGGCTGAACGGGACGCCGAGCGGGTCAGCGGGCCCGGTCCGCCTCGGCCCGGTCCGCGTCGGCGGCGTCCGCGTCGGTCGGGTCCGGCTGGTCCGCGTTCAGGGCGGGGGAGTCGTCGGCCGGGACGGGTTCGTCGTCGTCGGAATGGGCCGGACCGAGCGTGCGGCCGAACGCGATGAGGGCGGTCAGCGCCCCCACGAAGAGCACCCAGATGCCGTTGTCCACCCGCGAGGTGCCCAGCGAGGTCTGCGCCACCGCGTCCGCCTCGCTCAGCGCGCCGGCCAGGTCGAGCAGCGAGCGGCCGCCGATCCGGATGATCACCTCGGCGAGCAGCAGGAGCAGCCCCGGCCCGGCCCCCGCGAGCAGGTAGGCCGGCCAGCGCAGGGCCGGCGTGTGGGGATCGCGCCGGACGGCCCGGCGCCGTGCCCAGGTCAGGTAGCCGAAGGCGAGCAGCCCGGCCAGCAGGCCGGCGACGAGCGACTCGGTCCGCGACACCCACTTCGCCGCGTTGACCAGCGACTCCTGGCTGTCGCCCGCGCCGAAGAGATCGAAGAGCGGGTCCCGGGCGCGGCTGAACGCGACCACGAAGACCAGCGTGCCCAGCGCGGCGGCCGTCACCGCGCCGACCGCCGGCGCCGTCCGCGCGCCGGCGACCGCGCCACCGATGATCGCCGCGGCGGCGGTGGTGCCGGCGATCACGTTGGTGGTCGAGGTGTCGAAGTAGGTGAGGTTGACCGCGAGCGCGGCCGCCAGGCCGACCAGCATCCCCGCCCCGATCGCCCCGACGAAGCGCAGGGTGGCCCAGTCGCCGTACCGGCGGGACAGCAGGTTGCCGCAGGCCAGGGCCACGGCGGCCCCGGCCACCAGCGCGGCTGAGATCACGCCGGGCAGGGCGAACGCGGAGAGGCTGATCGCGGTGACCCCGGCCGCCGACGAGGCGATCGCCTCCCGGGTCGACCAGAGCATGGCGGCCAGCCAACCGAGCGCCAGCAGCGCGAGCACGCCCGCGCCGGGCGCGGGCGCCGGCACGGGCCGGCCGCCGGGGGTGGCCGGGTCGACCGCCGGCTCGTCCGACTCCGCGGCTGGGACGCGGCCGGGCTGCTTGGTCATCGTCTCCCCTTCGAGGCGGCAGGTCACCGACCATTCAGGGTACGCGGCTCCGGTGGACCTTCCGCCGTCACGGGACCGCCGTGACCGGTACCGCCCGGAGCGGCTCACGCTGTACGGGTGCCCGCTGCCCGGGCCGGTGTACCCGCCTGCGCCTTCCGGTAAGGGGAGGAGGGGTGGGGCGGTCCTTGGTGGGAGGCGGTGGTGGAGGTGAGGCGAGCACCCCCGCATGGAAGAATCGTGGGAGGTCCCGCCGCTGCTCGGCAATCCCGCGCGGCGTCCGGTGACCGGCCGTCCGGTCGGTGCCCGCGGGTCCGGTTTCGCCACCGCAGTCGAGATCGCCAGGAGCGTTGATGGATGCCGTGTTCTCCGTACCCGAGCCGCGCAACGAGCCGGTTCGCAACTACGAGCCGGGCAGCCCCGACCGGGACCGGCTCCAGCGGCGGCTGACCGAGCTCGCCGCCGAGCGCATCGACCTGCCGATGACCATCGGCGGCGAGCAGCGGATGGCCGCCGGTGACCCGATCAACGTGGTGCAGCCGCACCGGCACGCGCACGTGCTCGGTGTGACCGCGCACGCCACCCACGACGACGCCCGCGCCGCGATCAAGGCCGCCAAGGACGCCGCGCCGATGTGGCGGGCGCTGCCGTTCGAGGAGCGCGCCGCGATCTTCCTGCGCGCCGCCGAGCTGCTCGCCGGTCCCTGGCGGGACACGCTCAACGCCGCCACCATGCTCGGCCAGTCGAAGACCGCGATCCAGGCGGAGATCGACGCGGCCTGCGAGTTCATCGACTTCCTCCGGTTCAACGTGCATTTCGCCCGGCGCCTCCTGGAGGAGCAGCCCAGCTCGTCCGCCGGGGTCTGGAACCGCTTCGACCACCGCCCGCTGGAGGGCTTTGTCTACGCGGTCACCCCGTTCAACTTCACCGCCATCGCCGGCAACCTGCCCTCGGCGCCGGCGCTGCTCGGCAACACGGTGATCTGGAAGCCGGGCCCGACCCAGCAGTTCGCCGCGCACTTCACCATGCGGCTGTTCGAGGCCGCCGGCCTGCCGCCCGGCGTGATCAACATGGTCACCGGCCGGGGCGAGGAGGTCTCCGACGTCGTCCTCGCCGACCCGGACCTGGCCGGCATCCACTTCACCGGTTCGACCAAGGTCTTCCAGCAGCTGTGGCGGACCGTCGGCGACAACATCGCCCGCTACCGGGGCTACCCCCGACTGGTCGGCGAGACCGGCGGCAAGGACTTCGTGGTCGCGCACACCAGCGCCGACGTCGACGCCCTGCACACCGCGCTGATCCGCGGCGCCTACGAGTACCAGGGCCAGAAGTGCTCGGCGGCCTCGCGGGCGTACGTGCCGCGCTCGCTCTGGGAGGGTGGCCTGCGGGACCGGCTGGCCGCCACCACCGACTCGCTCACCTACGGCGACGTGGCCGACTTCAGCAACTTCGGCGGCGCGGTGATCGACGACAAGGCGTTCTCCCGGCACACCGCCGCGCTGGAGCTGATCGCCGGCGACGACACCTGCCGGGTGCTGGCCGGCGGCACCGCCGACGACTCGGTCGGGTACTTCGTCCGGCCGACGCTCTTCGAGTGCAGCGACGCCGCCCACGAGACCTTCACCACCGAGTACTTCGGGCCGATCCTGGGCGTGCACGTCTTCGACGACGCCCGCTTCGACGAGGTGGTCGCGCAGGCCGAGTCGATCGCCCCGTACGCGCTGACCGGGTCGGTGTTCGCCACCGACCGTCGGGTGATCGACGCGGTCGGCGAGCGGATGCGGTACGCGGCCGGCAACTTCTACATCAACGACAAGCCCACCGGCGCGGTGGTCGGGCAGCAGCCCTTCGGTGGCGCCCGGGCCAGCGGCACCAACGACAAGGCGGGCTCCTGGCTCAACCTCGTCCGCTGGGTGTCGCCGCGGACGATCAAGGAGACGTTCGTGCCGCCGACCGACCACACGTACCCCCACATGGGCTGACCGGCGACGACCGCCGGCGGCGCGCGTGGCGCTGCCGCCGGCGGTAGCCTGGCCGGGGTGACGCACCCCACCCCCGCGCCCGACCCCCGTTTCGGGGAGCAGGGCGGCCTGCTCACCTACAGCGACTACCTACGGTTGGCCGACCTGCTCGCCGCGCAGGTGCCGGAGTCCGACCCGGCCTCCCACGACGAACTTCTCTTCATCACCATCCACCAGGTGTACGAGCTGTGGTTCAAGCTGCTGCTCGCCGAGCTGTCCGACGCCCGGGACCGGATGCTGGCCGGCGAGACCTACCTGCCCCGGGTTCGGCTGGAACGCTGCCACGTGGTGGAGCGGGTGCTGGTCGGCCAGGTCGACGTGATCGACACGATGACGCCGCAGGACTTCCTGGCCTTCCGCACGAAGCTCGCCCCGGCCAGCGGGTTCCAGTCGGTGCAGTTCCGGGAGATCGAGTTTCTCTCCGGGCTCAAGGACCCGGACTTCCTGCACCGGTTCCGCCGGTTGCCGCCGACCGAACGGGACCGTCTGGAGCGGCGGCTGGCCGAGCCGAGCCTCTGGGACGGCTTCCTGGCCGTGCTCGCCCGGGCCGGGTTCCCGGTCGGCGACGCCGAGGCGCGCTTCGCGGCGTACGCCAGGATCGCCGCGGACCGGGAGCGGTTCGGGCCGCTCTGGGACCTCGCGGAGGCCCTGGTCGCCCACGACCAGGCATTTTCCCTGTGGCGGGCCCGGCACGTGCTGATGGCCGAGCGGCAGATCGGCACCAAGCCGGGCACCGGCGGATCGGCCGGTGGCGCCTACCTGCGCTCCCGGGTGGAGACGCGCTTCTATCCGGAATTGTGGGAGCTGCGCAGCCGGCTCTGAGCGGGTCGCCGCGACCGGTCCCGCGATCCATCGATAGTCCTCAACGGACAGTCTGCCGCCGACAGTGCACATAGGAAGTCCTGTCGGGTGGCAAACCGTCAAATCCTGGACGCCGCGAGCGCAAAGTGGCAGCGTAGTGGGCATGGCGGATTCCGGAGTCAACCCCACGGCGGCGGCCCTGCTCGGGCTGCTCCATGAGGGTCCCATGACAGGCGGCCAGTTGATGGCCGCCGCTGAGCGCCGGTTGGCGCCGTACTGGTCGATGACCCGCAGCCAGGTCTACCGCGAGTTGCCGGTGCTGGCCGAGCGGGGCTTTGTGCGGCTCGGCAAGCCGGGGCCGCGGATGAGCCAGCCGTACTCGCTCACCGCCAGTGGGAAACGGACATTTTCCCGCTGGCTGACGGAGAACCCGGGGCGCGACACCATCCGTAACCCGATAGCGCTCCGGATGGCCTTCGGCGAGTTGCACTCCGCCAGCCAGCTCAAGAGCCTGTACGCCTCCGCCAACGAATACCACACCGAGGCCCTGGCCCAGGTGCGGGAACAGGTCAAGAACGCCAAACGGGACGGGGAGACGTACGACGCCAGCGCGCTGGAGTTCGCCGTCGCCTACCACCGGGCGGCCCTGTCGTGGCTGAAGTCCGCCCCCGTCGGGTGATCGTCGGCGGGTTCGCGCATAGGGAACGAGCTGCTCCGCCCACGGCACAGTACCCTTGTCTGTCGTGACCGCTGCCGATTACGCCGAACAGCTCAAGGAACTCGACGCCACCCTGCGAAACATCGAGGCCGTCCTCAACCTTGACCGTCTGCACGAGGACAAGGCCCGGCTGGAGGAGGAGGCTTCCGCCCCCGACCTGTGGGACGACCAGGCCAAGGCTCAGCAGGTGACCTCGCAGCTGTCGTACGTCAACGGCGAGATCAGCAAGCTGGGCAGCCTGCGCGCTCAGCTCGACGACGCCCAGGTGCTGCTGGAGCTGGCCGAGGCCGAGTCCGACCCGGGCGTGCTGACCGAGGTCGAATCGGAGATCACCGGGCTGACCAAGGCCATCCAGGAGATGGAGGTCCGCACCCTGCTCTCCGGCGAGTACGACTCCCGGGAGGCGTTGATCGCCATCCGGGCCGGGGCGGGCGGCGTGGACGCGGCGGACTTCGCCGAGATGCTGCTGCGGATGTACCTGCGCTGGGCGGAGCGGCACGGATACCCGACGGAGGTCTACGAGACCTCGTACGCCGAGGAGGCGGGCCTGAAGTCGGCCACCTTCGCGGTGAAGGTGCCCTACGCGTACGGCACGCTCAGCGTCGAGTCGGGGACCCACCGGCTGGTCCGGATCAGCCCGTTCGACAACCAGGGCCGCCGGCAGACCAGCTTCGCGGGCGTGGAGGTCCTGCCGGTCACCGAGCAGACCGACCACATCGACATCCCGGAGAACGAGGTACGGGTCGACGTCTACCGTTCCTCCGGTCCGGGCGGGCAGAGCGTCAACACCACCGACTCGGCGGTCCGGCTCACCCACATTCCGACCGGCATCGTGGTGACCTGCCAGAACGAGAAGTCCCAGCTCCAGAACAAGGCCTCCGCCCTGCGGGTGCTCCAGGCTCGGCTGCTGGAGCGCAAGCGCCAGGAGGAGCAGGCCAAGCTGGAGGGGCTCAAGGAGAACGCCGCCGGCTCGTGGGGCGACCAGATGCGCTCCTACGTCCTGCACCCGTATCAGATGGTGAAGGATCTCCGAACCGAGCAGGAGACCGGCAATCCGAGCGCCGTCTTCGACGGCGAGTTGGACGGCTTCATCGAAGCCGGTATCCGCTGGCGCAAGCAGCGCCAGCTCGCTGGCGACGGTGCGTGATCACTCGCGGGCGGAGCGCGTCGTCGATCTCCCGGTTAGCCCCTAATTCGAGGACGCGCACCGTCTGTGCGGGGCGTGGGGCTTGGCTCTGTCGTCACACCGCGTAGACTCACCACCCGTGATTCAGCTTGAGCAAGTGACGAAGACGTACCCGAAGGCGTCCCGGCCTTCGCTCGACAACGTGTCCGTCTCGATCGAGAAGGGCGAGTTCGTCTTCTTCATCGGTCCATCCGGCTCCGGCAAGTCCACGATCATCAAAATGCTGCTGCACGAGGTCGCCCCCAACAAGGGGCGCGTCGTCGTCAACGGCAAGGACGTCACCTCGATGCGCTCCTGGAAGCGACCCCACTTCCGGCGCTCGATCGGCTGCGTCTTCCAGGACTTCCGGCTGCTGCCGAACCGCACCGCGTACGAGAACGTGGCGTTCGCCCTTGAGGTGATCGGCAAGACCAAGGCGGTTGCCCGTCGGGTCGTGCCGGAGGTGCTGGAGCTGGTCGGGCTCGGTGGCAAGGAGCACCGCTACCCGCACGAGCTCTCCGGTGGTGAGCAGCAGCGGGTCGCTGTGGCCCGGGCGTTCGTGAACCGTCCGCTGATCCTCCTGGCGGACGAGCCCACGGGAAACCTGGACCCGGACACCTCGATCGAGATCATGCGTCTGCTGGACCGGATCAACCGCACCGGCACGACCGTCGTGATGGTCACCCACGACTCCAACATCGTGAACCAGATGCGCCGCCGCGTCGTAGAGATTGAGAGCGGTCGCATCGTCCGTGACCAGGCCCGCGGCGTTTACGGGTGAGCCGGCGCTCCACCCCTGCGCAGCCTGACGACGAACACTTCATGCCGGAGACCCGGAGGAACCCCCGATGCGCGTGAAATACGTCCTGTCCGAGGTACTGGTCGGACTGTGGCGCAACGTGACCATGACCATCGCGATGATCATCACGATGGCGGTCTCGCTGACCATGCTCGGCGCCAGCGGTCTCATGTACCGCCAGGTCGACGACATGAAGGACCTCTACTACAAGAACATCCAAGTCTCGATCTTCCTCAAGACCGACGTGACCGACGAGCAGCGCGAGCAGATGGACGCGAAGCTCAAGTCCGACCCGCTGGTCAGCGAGGTCATCTACGTCGACAAGGCCGAGGCGTACAAGCGGTTCCAGGAGATGTTCCAGGACGCGCCGGATCTGATCAGCGCCGTCAAGGAGGACAGCCTTCCGCCGTCGTTCCGGATCAAGCTGAACAACCCGGAGCAGTACAAGAACATCTACGACCAGTACAAGGACACCGAGGGCGTCGACGAGATCATCGACCAGAGCCGACTACTGGACAAGGTCTTCAACATCCTCACCGCGATCCAGAACATCGCCCTGGCCGCCGCCATCGTGATGGCGGTCGCCGCCCTGCTGCTGGTCGCCAACACCATTCAGGTGGCCGCGTACAGCAAGCGGCGTGAGGTGGCGGTCATGAAGCTCGTCGGCGCCTCCAACTGGTTCATCCAGGCGCCGTTCGTGCTGGAGGCCGTGGTGGCCGGCCTGATCGGCTCGTTGCTCGCACTGGTCGCCCTGATAGCGGCGAAGTATCTGCTCTTCGACGGGTCGCTCAAGGCCCTGGAGGGCCTGCTGTCGCCGGTCAGCTGGGGCGACCTCCTGTTCGTCTTCCCGCTGATGGCCGGCGTCGGTGGCCTCATCAGCGCCGCCACCGCCTGGACCACGCTCCGCTTCTACCTGCGGGTGTAGCGACCGTACGGGTCGTCCCGTCGTCTCCCGGGGACCCTCCCGCGCCGGAAATAAACGGCGCGGGAGGGTCCTTGTCATTCAGGTAGCATGATCGGTTGTCCGGCCGGGGTGACCCCGGTGGCGGATGATCAGGAGAGGGGGTGGCGCCGATGCCACGGGAAAAGGGGCGCAAGGTGGTCGCCTCCAACAAGAAGGCACGCCACGACTACTCGATCCTCGACACGTACGAGGCGGGCATGGCGTTGACCGGCACCGAGGTCAAGTCGCTACGGGCCGGGCGGGCGTCGCTGGTGGACGCGTTCGCCCAGGAGCGCGACGGCGAGTTGTACCTGCACGCGATGCACATCCCGGAGTACACGCAGGGCACCTGGACCAACCATGAGCCCCGGCGTACCCGCAAGCTGTTGCTCAACCGTGGAGAGATCGACAAGCTCGTCGGCAAGACCCGCGAGGGTGGTCTGACGATCGTCCCGCTCCAGGTCTACTTCTCCGACGGCTGGGCCAAGGTGGAGATCGCCCTGGCCAAGGGCAAGAAGGCGTACGACAAGCGCCAGGACCTCGCCAAGCGGGACGCGGACCGGGAGATCGCCCGGGTCAGCGGCCGGCGCGGCAAGGGAATGGACGACTAGTTCGTCCCGTTTGTCCGGGTCGGCGCGCCGGCCCGGGGCTCGGGATGAAACCCGTTGCGGCAGGCGTTAGGCTTGTCAGTGCCGCCAACATCGGCGGCCCGTCGAGGGGGTGACTGGTTTCGACTTCGTACGCAGCGACAGGGGAAGCGAGCCGAGGAAGCCGACGTCGTCTCGAGAATCGGTCGTCGGAAACTTATAAGCGCCAAGAACAATCGCGCTGACTTCGCTCTCGCCGCCTGAGGCGAGTAGCTAAGTCTGTCGGCCTGGGAACGCCTTCGTCCCAGTAGCCGGCATCAGCTAGAAGGCTGGCCAATCGGACCCGGTCGCGGGGTCCGTGCGGCGAGATTAATCAGCGACTGGGCCCGTCACACCAACTTGCTCGCGTGAGCGGTGGGGCCGAGTAGAGGCACAGCGAGCTGCGCTCGGAGAAGCCCTGACAAACCGGCGAAGGACCCGGGTTCGATTCCCGGCACCTCCACCACCTCGAAAGCGATGCGCCCCGGCCCACCGGCCGGGGCGCATCGTCGTATCCGGGGTCGCACGGCTGCCGTGCGGGCACCCCGACGGGTGCCGGGACGCGGCCGCGGCACGGTTCGCCTACGCTGCCGACTGTGCGGAGCGAGCAACTGCGTCTGTCGGTCGGCGCGTCACCCGGCCAGCGCACCGTCTCGGTGCTGGCCGGCGTGTTCGTCGTCGCGGTCAGCGCCGCGTTCGTGGTGCTGCCCCTGGTCGCGGACGGGCTGCTGCGCCAGCTGACCGGCCCGGGCGACGGGTTCGCCTCCTATGAGGAGGCCCGCGACCTGCCGCCCGGAATGCTGCCGCCCGCGCTGCGGGACTCCGGCGGCGGTGGCGGCTGGGACCAGGGCGGTTCCGGCCGGCTCCTCGGGCTCTGCGGGCTGCCGTTCGCCCTGCTCGGCGTCTACCTGGTGCTGCGGGTGCTGCGGACGGCCGCCTGGCTGGACGGCAGTCGGGTGCGGGTGTGCGGCGCGTTCGGCAGCCGCACCGTCGACCTCGCCACCGCCCGGATCGACGCTGGGACGACGGCGGCGTTCGGCGAGGCGGGGGACGACGACGACGACCCGTGGGCGCGGGGACGCCGGGCCTCGGCGATCGTCGCCACCGACCACGACAGTGGACGGCGGGTCACCGTTCCCCTGTTCGGGATGGGGCTGCCCAGCCTGCCCCCGTCCGAGCTGCGGGCGCTGGCCGACGCGATCACTACCGGTCGCCCCACCGACGGCCGTGACAGCGGCGCACATGCGGCCGCCCGCGCGCTGCGTCGCCTCGCGGAGCACCCACTGGACGGCTGATCGGCGTACCGGTGGGGCGGGCGGGACCTGTGCGGCAGGTGGGGCGAAAGAGGCGGCCAGGGGCCCTGGACAGGGGCGGACGGGCGGGTTCACCATCGCGGTATGCGGTAGCAGCGCAAGCGCGGGAGGTGCCCATGGTCACCGGTCCGGTTCAGCAGTCGTCAGTTGTCGCCCGGCCGTTCGCCGGGCCACCGCATCCGGCCAGCCTCCCCGATGAGCGTCAGTGCGCCGCGCCGCCCGGTGACCCGCACCCGGCGGGGCTCGCCGGTGACCTGCACGCGCTCGCCCGGGCGGTCGCCGCAGCGCCGACCGAGGCGCGCTGGCGCGAACGCGTGCTGCTGCGGCTACGCCCCGTCGGGCAGAGCTTCACCGAGCACGTCCAGGTCACCGAGGGTCCCGCCGGGCTCTATCGGGAACTGCTCACCCATGCGCCCCGGCTCTACCACGGGGTCCGGCTGCTGACCCGGGAGCACACCGCGATCGGCGGGGCGCTCCTGGCCGTGCAGCGGGTCGCCGAGCAGTCCGAGGCCAGCCCGGACGAGCTGCGCCACCGGGCCGCGTACCTGCTGCGGACGCTGGCGCGGCATCGGCGGCGCGGCGCGGATCTGCTCTGGCAGGCGTACCAGATGGATCTGGGCGGCGAGACCTGAGCGGGCCCGCCCCGGGCGGGAACCGGGGCGTCGGTGGACACGTCGAACCGGCATGCGTCGATCGCTTCTGGTCCTCGGTCTGCCCCTGCTGGTGCTCGCGGTCGGCTGCGCCCCGACGGGCAGCGACCTGGCCGACGGGCCCACCGCCCCGGCGCACCGGTGGGAGGCGTTCGAGCAGCGGGCCACCGAGGTCGCCGAGGCGTGGCGTCCCGGTCCCGAGTGGAGCACCGGGTACGTCCCGTTGCAGGGGCCGACCGTGCTGACCGGCGACCCGCGCTTCACCCCCGACACGGAGGCCGCCTTCCGGGCCGGCTGGTACCGGGAGCAGGTGCCCATCCCGCCCACCCGGGTCGGCGGGGAAATCCGCTTCCCGGACGGCCGGCTGAAGGTGCCGTTGGTCAGCGCGGCGGAGGCGTACCGGCAGCTCGACCAGGGTGACCCGCTGCCCTGCCCCGGGCGGCCGAAGCGGACCGGACTGCCGACCCCCGGCCCCAGCGTCGAACCCGGGCCGGACGGCTGGGTCAGCAGCGCACCGGAGACCGCCTGCCTTCCGCTGACCGTCACCGGCGTCACGCTCGGCACCGTGCCGGTACGCACCAGCCGAGGCGAGGCGCAGGTCCCGGCCTGGCTGTTCACCGTCGAGGAGCTGGCCACTGCGGTGGCCCGGCTCGCCGTCGCGCCGACGGCGATCGTTCCGGCTCCCGAGCGCACCGCGCCCGCGCGGCCGCTGCCGGACGGCCTGGTGTCCGCTCAGGACCTGACGGCCGTCGACGGCGCGCGGCTGACCGTCCGGCTCGGTGTGGGCGCCTGCGACACCGGGATCACTCCGCTCGTCCAGGAACGGCCGGACGTCGTGGTGGTCGGCGGCGGCGTCACCCGGTCCACCGGCGTCTGCCCCGACGTGCTCAAGCTGGAGCCGGTCACCCTCACCCTGGGCGCGCCGCTGGGCGCACGGCCGGTGCTGGACGTCTCCACCGGCGCCCCGCTGTCGGTCGCTCCGCGCTGACCGACCGGGGAGCGCCCGGTCAGAGGATGCTCGGCCCTTCAGAGGATGCTGGGCACGTCGGTGCTGATCGGCACCGGCAGCACGGTGGGTCGGCCGGCGCGCAGACCGGCGGCGAGCGCCGAGCCGAGCTGGTCGGGTGTCTCCACCACCTCGGTGGCGCAGCCGTAGCCGGCCGCGATCGCGGTGACATCCAGCCCCGGCAGGTCCAGTCCGGGCACCCCGGGCGTCTCCTTCAGTTCGGCGAACGCCTTGAGGATCGCGTACTGCTGGTTGACCGGAACGACCACCACCACCGGCAGGGACAGCCGGGCGGCGGTCCACAGCGCCTGCACCGAGTAGTGGAACGAGCCGTCGCCGACCACCGCCACCACCGGTCGGCCACGCCCGGTGTCCCGCTCGGCAAGCGCCACCCCGACGGCGGCCGGCAGGCCGTAGCCGAGACCGCCGCTGGCCATCGTGAAGTACGACGCCGGGCGGGAGATCCGCAGGCGGCGGCGCAGGGCGGACAGGTTGGACGGTGACTCCTGGACCAGCACCCCGTCCGCCGGCCAGTGCGCGGCCAGCGCGGCGAACAGGGCGTCGGCGCTCAGCGGCGCGGTGACCTCCGGCGGCGCCGGGGCGGGCCGGGGCGCCGGTGGCGGCCGGTCGGTCGGCGGCACCAGGTCGAGCAGCGCGGCCAGGGCCAGCCCGGGATCGCCGAGCAGGCTGTCCCCGACCGGGGCGCGGGCGGCCTCGTCCGGGTCGTCCGTGACGTGCAGCAGTCGGGTGCCGTCCGGCAGGTGGTCGCCCGGCACGTACGGGTAGTAGCGGAACACCGGAGCGCCGACCACCAGCACGGTGTCGTGTCCCCGCAGCGCCTCGGCCAGGGGCCCGATGGCGAACGGCAGCACGCCGCGGAACTGCGGGTGGTCCTCCGGGAACACGCCCCGTTCCGGCGCGGGGGACGACCAGACCGGCGCGGCCAGCCGCTCGGCCAGCGCCACCGCGGTCGACCAACTTCCGGACCGGTCCACTCCGGGCCCGAACACCAGGACGGGGTCGCGGCTGCCGGCCAGGGCTCGGGCGAACTCGTCCAGTCGCTGCGGGTCCGGTGCGAACCGGGTGGCCACCGTACGCGGCGCGGGCGGGGAGTCGGCCGGTTGGTCCCAGTCGTCCATCGGCAGGGAGAGGAACACCGGCCCGGCCGGCGGCTGCACCGCCGTCGCGTACGCGCGCAGCAGCGCCGCCGGGATGTCCGGCGCCCGGACCGGCTCGTAGCCCCACTTCACGTACGGCTGGGGGAGTTCGGCGGCCCGGCGGCTGGTGAGCCGGGGTTCGAGCAGCAGCATCTCGCGGGTCTGCTGGCCGGCGGTGACGATCAGCGGGGTCTTGTTGTGCCAGGCGGTGACCATGTTGCCCATGCCGTTGCCGGTGCCGGGGGCGGTGTGCAGGTTGACGTGGGCGGGTGCGCCGGTGGCCTGGGCGTAGCCGTCGGCCATCGCGACCGCCGTCGCCTCGTGCAGCGCGTGGACGTAGTGGAAGTCGGCCGGAAAGTCCCGTAGGAACGGCTCCTCGGTGGAGCCGGGGTTGCCGAAGATGGTGGTCATGCCGAGGGTGCGGAGCACGTCGTACGTCGCGTCCCGGACCGTTGCCATCGCCACCTGCCTCCGTGTCACGCGCAGGGACGACCGCGCCGCCCTCCCGATCAACCGAATCTATCGGGATGCGACGGACCTTTCGGGCGTTTCCCGGGCGTCGTGACCGGCCGCACCTCGGCGGGCAGCACCCGCGCCGGCTCAGGGCAGCGGGAAGGGCAGGGAGATGCCGTCCAACGCCCGGCCGCAGGCGCAGTCCTGCGCGGCGGGCAGCCCGGCCAGCGCGTCCAGCAGCACGCCCCGCAGCCGGTCGGTGTTCGCCGCGAAGACCCGGAACACCTCGTCCTGGGTCACCGACTCGCCGGCCCGCAAGCCGGCGTCCAGGTCGGTGATCAACGCGATCGACGAGTAGCAGAGGGCGAGTTCCCGGGCGAGCACCGCCTCCGGATGGCCGGTCATGTTGACCACCATGCCGCCGATCGAGGCGAACCAGCGCGACTCGGCCCGGGTGGAGAACCGGGGGCCCTCGACCACCACCACCGTCCCGCCGTCCACGGCGGTCACGTCCCGGCGGGCGGCGGCGGTGAGCAGCGCCCGCCGGCCGCGCGGGCAGTACGGGTCGGCGAACGGCACGTGCACCGCGCCCCGGTCGTAGTAGGTCTGCGCCCGGCCGCTGGTCCGGTCGATCAGCTGGTCCGGCACCACGAACGTGCCCGGGCCCAACTCCGGGCGGAGCCCACCGACCGCGCACGGGGCGAGCACCTGGCGTACGCCCAGGGAGCGCAGCGCCCAGAGGTTCGCCCGGTAGGGGATCAGGTGCGGCGGATAGCGGTGGTCCCGGCCGTGCCGGGGCAGGAACGCGACCCGCCGCCCGGCGACCTCGGCGATGGTCACCGCGTCCGACGGTGGCCCGTACGGGGTGTCCAGCTCTCGAGTCGTGCCGTCGAGGAGGGCGTACAGGCCCGATCCGCCGATCACCGCGAGGTCCGCCGTCGGTGCCAATGGACCCTCCGTCTCAACTGTCCGATCACCCGCCGGTCAGACCTTAGCCAGCACCCGGGACGCAGGCTATGGTGCCAGGCATGGCGTTGACAGCACGGATGGTCCCGCTGCACCGTGCGGATCCGATGGGTGACGGATCCCCGGCGCGGGTTCACGGTTGACGGGTGTGTGGGATGCAGGGAGAGGGCCAGGCGATCGGCGGACGGGCGATGGAGTCGATGACCGGGCGACTGCTGGTCGCGACTCCGGCCCTCAAGGACCCGAACTTCGACCGTACGGTGGTGCTGCTGGTCGCCCATGAGCCGGGCGGCGCGCTCGGCGTGGTGCTGAACCGGGCCACCGAGGTGCCGGTCGCCGACGTGCTCGGCGACTGGAACGACCTGGCCCGCCACCCGGCGGTGCTCTTCGAGGGCGGCCCGGTGCAGCCCGACTCGGCCATCTGCCTGGCGCGCATGCGCCACCCGCTGCGCCGGGTCAAGGGCTTCCACCAGGTCTCCGGGGCGGTCGGCACGATCGACCTCTCGGTCGACCCGGAGCGGCTGCGGGAGAGCATCGGCAGCATCCGGGTCTTCGCCGGCTACTCCGGCTGGGGGAGCGGCCAGCTGGAGCAGGAGATCGCCGACGGCTCCTGGTTCCTGCTCGACGCGCTGCCCGGTGACGCCTTCGTCGACCGGCCGGACGACCTGTGGCCGATGGTGCTGCGCCGGCAGGGCGGGATGATGGCCGCCGTCGCCCATTTCCCGCCGGACGTGGCGCTCAACTGACCCGGCTCGGCGGGGGACCCCGCGACATGACCATGCCGGCCGGTCTGTGTATAGTTTCCCAGTGCCCGGGCGACCGGGACGACAGCAAGGGGCCGTGGCGCAGCTGGTAGCGCACCACACTGGCAGTGTGGGGGTCAGGGGTTCGAGTCCCCTCGGCTCCACCCTTGTCGAGCAGGGCGTTCGTCAGACATGACGGACGCCCTGCTTCGTTTCGGACAACGGAACGTAGTTGGTGAACTGCCGACCGGCGTCAGAGGTCATCGCTCACGTTGTAGTTCGGCGAGGAGGGCGTCGACCCGGGCCTGGATGTCGTCGCGAACCTGGCGGACGACGTCGATGGGTTGTCCGGCGGGGTCGGTGAGCTTCCAGTCCTCGTAGCGTTTGCCGGGGAAGACGGGGCAGGTGTCGCCGCAGCCCATGGTGACGATGACGTCGCTGGCTTCGGCGGTGTCCCAGGTGAGTCGTACCGGGGTCTGGTCGGTGATGTCGATGCCGACCTCGCGCATGGCCTGGGCGGCGACCGGGTTGATCTGATCAGCGGGTTCGCTGCCGGCGGAGCGGACTTCGACGGTGTCGCCGGCCAGGTGGCGCAGCCAGCCGGCGGCCATCTGTGAGCGGCCCGCGTTGTGGACGCAGACGAACAGGACACTGGGCTTGTCGCTCATCGTGTTGTGGTCTCCTGGGTGCGGTGGGGTACGAGGACAGCGTCAGCGGCGCGTCCGGCGTCGGGGTACCAGGCGGCGAGCGCGGCGACGGCGACCAGGCCCCCGACGAGCTGGGCGGCCACGAAGCCGGGCACCGAGGTCGGGGCGATGCCGGCGAAGGTGTCGGTGAAGGCGCGGCCGACGGTGACGGCGGGGTTGGCGAACGAGGTGGACGAGGTGAACCAGTAGGCCGCGCCGATGTAGGCGCCCACCGCGGCAGGCGCGACGGCGGTCCGGCCGCTACGGGCGAGGGCGAAGACCAGCACGACCAGGCCGGCGGTGGCGACGATCTCGGCGAGCCACAGGTTCCCGCCCGTGCGGCCTGTCTGTGACCAGGCGACGGCGGGCAGGTCGAACATGAGATTAGCCAGCACGGACCCGGCGATTGCTCCAGTGACCTGTGCGGCGGTGTAGGCGGCGAGGTCGGAGCCGGTCAGGCCGGTGCCGGCGCGGCGGCCGAGCCACCAGTCGACAGCGGACACGACGGGGTTGAAGTGCGCGCCGGACACCGGCCCGAACGTCAGGATCAGCGCGCCCAGCGCGAACGCGGTGGCGATCGCGTTCTCCAGCAGTTGAAGCCCGACGTCGGTGGGGGAGAGCCGAGCCGCGGCGATCCCCGATCCGACCACGGCGGCGACCAGCAGCGCGGTGCCAGCGAACTCGGCCGAGGCGCGCCGGGCGAGAGTGCGGCTCACGCCGTGGTGGGGGCGGTCGTGGCGGGCAGGTCGAGTAGCGCGCCGAGCTGGCGGAACGCCTCGGGCTTGACCCTGTACCACACCCACGTGCCCCGACGCTCGGAGTCGACCAGGCCGGCTTCCCTCAGCACCTTGAGGTGGTGGGAGATGGTCGGCCCGGACAGGTCGAACGCCGGGGTCAGGTCGCACACGCACATCTCGGGCACCGAGGCGATCATCGACATCAACCGCAGCCGGACCGGGTCGCCGAGGGCCTTGAACATCGGTGCGACCACCGCCGCCTGCTCGGCCTCCATCGGGCGGACCGCCAAGGGGGCGCAGCAGGCCACCGCTTGAAGGTCCGCGACCGGCAGACTTTGTTTCGACATGCGTCTAGCTTGACAGATATCAAAACAGGGTGCAACGCTGGGGCTGCTTCGAAAACCATCTAGACAGCGGGTGCTTCCGTTGACCCGTCCCCTAGCAGGAGGTATCGACATGTCCCGTGTCCAGCTCGCTCTGCGCGTCTCCGACCTTGAAGGCTCCGTCGCCTTCTACTCGAAGCTGTTCGGCGTCGACCCGGCCAAGCGCCGCCCCGGGTACGCGAACTTCGCCGTCGAGAACCCGCCGCTGAAGCTCGTGCTCATCGAGGGTGAGGCCGACCAGCCCACCGTCATGGACCACCTGGGCGTGGAGGTGTTCAACACCGACGAGGTCACCGCCGCCACCAAGCGCCTCACCGACTCCGGCCTCATCACGCTGGAGGAGAACGACACCGAGTGCTGCTACGCCCTCCAGGACAAGGTCTGGGTACGCGGCCCCGGCAACGAGCCCTGGGAGGTCTACACCGTCAAGGCCGACGCCGACACCCTCGCCAAAGCGACCGAGGAGTGCCGCTGCGGCGAACCGGCCGACGCCGAGGCGGCGAAGGAGCCGGCAAGCAGCGGAGCCGGCTCGCGTTGCTGCTGACGGACCGGGCCGTACCCGGGCGGACGCGTTGCGCGGCGCCGGGCAGGGGTTGGCCGACCCCCGCCCGGCGCTCGCAGTGCGGGGGGCAGGGGGCCGAGGCCCCTAGCATGGCCTCATGACCGTAGATCTGTTCGCGGGCGTTCCCGTCCGCGACTACGCCACCGCGGCGGCCTGGTACGAGCAGCTCCTCGGAGCCCCGCCGTCGTTCCTGCCGAACGACATCGAGGCGGTGTGGGAGCTCGCCGAGCACCGGTACGTCTTCATCGAGGTGCGGCCCGAGCATGCCGGGCACGCCCTGCACACCGTCTTCGTCGACGACTTCGACGCCCGACTCGCCCAGATCGCCGAGCGTGGCCTGGAGCCGACCGAGCGCGAGACCTACGACAACGGCGTGCGTAAGGCGATCTTCCGCGATCCGGACGGCAACGAGATCGGCTTTGGCGGCGGGCCGGCCTGAGGCCGCGATTCCCGAGGGCCCCGACGTCGAACCTTTGCCGCCCCGCGCCCGTACCACTGGGCGGGAGGTCACACCATGACCGTGCGCCGAACGCTCGCCGCCGTGCTGGTCGCCATCGCGACCGTGCCGGTCAGCGCCGCGCCCGCCGCCGGCCACGGCGCCCCGACCAGCCCGATCAGCCGCGCCGCGGCCTGCGGACCCGAGGGCCGGTACGCGTCCACCAACGCCTGCCGGGCGGCGGTCGAGGCGGGCGCGGCGGTCCGCGAGTGGGACAACGTCCGGGTCGCCGCGATCAACGGCCGGGACCGGGAGAAGATCCCGGACGGTGAGCTGTGCAGCGGCGGGCTGTCCGCGTACCGGGGGCTGGATCTGCCCCGGACCGACTGGCCGAGCACCGAACTGACCGCCGGCGCCCGGTTCACCTTCCGATACCGGACCACCATCGAGCACCGGGGCACCTTCCGCCTCTACGTCACCCGGCCCGGCTACGACCCGCGGGCGCCGCTGACCTGGGCCGATCTGGAGTCGCGCCCGTTCCTCACGGTGACCGACCCGCCGGTGCGGGCCGGGGCGTACCAGCTGCCGGGCCGGTTGCCGGCGAGCCGGAACGGCCGGCACCTGATCTACACGATCTGGCAGAACTCCAACACCCCGGACACCTACTACTCCTGCTCCGACGTGGTGTTCCGCGCGGCGCGCGGAACACCACGTCGGAGCAGGAGTAGTAGGTGTCCGGGGTGTTGGAGTTC
>NZ_RCVI01000321.1:0-17972 GCF_003667455.1 Micromonospora sp. CV4
GGGCGGCATGGTCGACTCCACCGGCTGCGGCGCGCCGGCGGGTGTGATGGTGCCGTCCGGTTGGGCACAGCCGGCCAGGGCCAGCACCACGGCGAGGGCGGACGCCAGAATGGCGCGGGCTTGCATCTGTTCGCTCCCGGGGGTCGGGGCAGGCGGACGCCCCGACGCTAGTGGACGCCGCCGGGAGCCGACAGCCCCGGTCAGGCCCCCCGCGACTGGTCCAGCGAGTCACGGACCGCGACGGCGAGCGAGACCGCCTCGGCCAGGTCGGCCGGCCGCACCACGCCGGCGGGCAGGGTGTCGGCCCGCCAGCCGGGGCCGGCGGCGAGCACCAGCAGTGGGCGGCGGGGTGTGGCGAGCAGCGCGCTGAGCTGAGTCGGGTCCGCGGTGGCCCGGGTGTGCGACCAGAGCACCACGGCGGCCGGCCCGGTCCGGGTCACCGCCTCGACGAGGGCGGCCACCGGCACCCGGGCGCCGAGCATCCGGTAGGTGAGCCCGGTCTCGGCGAGCGCGGCGCCCAGCGCCTCCAGCGGCAGGCTGTGCTGCTCCTCGTCGGCGCAGGAGAGCAGGATCCGGGCCGGTCCGCTGGGTGCGGCGGCCCGGCTGCTCGCCGCGAACGCCTCGGACACGCAGCGCGAGACGAGGTGTTCCACCTCGATCAGGCCGCCGGTGGCGGCGTGCCGTTCACCGATGCCGGCGAGCACCGGGCGCAGCAGGTGATCCCAGGTCGCGACCACTCCGCCGACGGCCAGGGCCTGCGCGATCGTCTCGCTGATCGCCGCCGCGTCCAGACGCATGGCGGCCCGGGCCAGTCCTCTGGCGGCCGGGCCGGTGCGGCCCAGCGGGATGGCTCCGCCGCCGTCCCGACCCGGCGGGCGGATCCGGCTTCGGGCGACGGCGACGGCGTCGGCGGGCACGGGATCGCGCGCCTGACGGGCCCAGCGGGCCGCCTCGGCGGGGCTCACCCCCTCGGCGGTGAGCCGTCGCATGATTTCGAGACGGGCCAGGTCGGCCGGCGTGTACCGGCGGTGGTGGCCCGGGATGTGCTCACTGGGCCCGAGCCCGTAGCGCTGATGCCAGGTGCGCAGTGTGGTGACCGCGACCCCCAGCCGGCGCGCGACCGCGCCCGCGCTCAGCGCCTCATCGGCCACCCGACCGCTCCGCCGCGTCATCCGCCGACGTTCCGGACGGGGTCACGGCCGGGCCGGGTACGCCGGGCGTCGACCCCGAGGGGCGCAGCAGCCGGTTCACCACCCCGCCCAGCCAGGGTGCGTACGACCGGGGGTCCCGGGCGAGGTCGGCCTCCAGGGCGGCGGGGTCGGCCCAGCGCAGCTCGGCCACCTCGTCCGGGTCGGGTAGCAGCGGGGCGGCGGGGCGGAACTCGCCCCGCAGGACGTGGTCGTACTCGAACTCGATCCGCCCGGTGGCCGGGTCCTCGGCGTAGTAGATGTAGACGCCCACCTCGGTCAGCTCGACCGGGCCGGTGCCCAGCTCCTCGCGCAACCGCCGGTTGGCCGCCTCGGCGAGCGGTTCGCCCGGCTGGGGGTGGCCGCAGCAGGAGTTGGCCCACCGCAGCGGGAACCGGGTCTTGACGGCTGCTCGCCGCTGGAGCAGCACCTGACCGTCCGGGTCCACCAGCAGCACCGAGAAGGCGCGGTGCAGATGCCCCGGCGGCTGGTGGGCGGCCGCGACGGTGGTCTCGCCCCGAGCCCGGCCGGCGTCGTCGACCAGCTCGACGAGGTGCTCCTCACGACTGCTCACCGGCCCTCCCCGGTGATCCGGCCGGCGGCCAGCTTGCCCGAGATCAGCACCATCGGCACGCCGACACCGGGCTGGGTGCCGGAGCCGACGAAGACCACGTTCGCCAGGTCGCGGTGCAGGTTCGATGGGCGGAACGGGCCGGTCTGGAAGAGGCTGTGCGCGGCCGCGAACGGGGTCCCGGCGGCCATCCCCTGCTCCGCCCATTCGGCGGGCGTGATCGCCTGTAGGACCTCCACCCCGGCTCCGAAGCCGACGTAGCCGCGCTCCTCCAGGGTGCCGATCAGCTGGTCGCCGTAGCGCCGGGTCAGGTCGCCACGCCACTCGAACGGGGCCCGGTCGAGGTTGGGCACCGGGGCGAGCACGTAGTAGGTGTGCCGGTCCGGCGGCGCCACCGACGGGTCGGTCCGGCTCGGGTTGGTGACCAGCAGCGACGGGTCGGTCATCAGCTCGCCCCGGCGGATGACCTCATCGAAGGTGCCCTTCCACGCGCGCCCGAAGTGGATGTTGTGGTGGGCGATCTTCGCATATCCCTGCCGTGAGCCGACATGCAGGACGACGCAGGACGGCGAGTAGGTGAGCCGGCGCGGACGGGCGGCGGGGAGCAGGTCGCGGTAGGCGACCGGCAGATCGGGGTTGAGCACCACCACGTCCGCCGGCACCAGCTCGCCGTCGGCGGTGAGCACGCCGGTGGCCCGGCCGTTCGCGGTCTCCACCCGGGTCACCGTGGTGTCGTACCGGATCTGCACGCCGTGCTTCTCGGCGGCGCCGGCCATCGCCCGGGAGACGGCGTGGATGCCGCCGCGCGGGAAGTAGACGCCGGCCACCGAGTCGAGGTACGCGATGACCGCGTAGATGGCCAGCGCGTCGTGCGGGGCGAGCCCGGCGTACATCGCCTGGAAGGAGAAGATCCGCTGGGTGCGCGGGTCCCGGAAGAACTGATTGATCTTCGTCTGAAGTCGACGGAAGGCTCCGCCGGCGAGCAGCTTGAGCAGGTTGCCGGTGATCAGGTCGGTCGGCGCGTCCAGGTTGCGCTCGATGAAGTCGGCCCGCTCCAGCCGCCACAGCTCCCGCGCGTAGTCGACGAAGCGCAGGTAGCCGTCGGCCTCCCGGGGCCCGCAGACCCGGGAGATCTCGGCCGCCATCCGGGTGGTGTCGGTCAGCACGTCGAGGGTCGAGCCGTCCGGGTAGTACGCCCGGTAGGCCGGGTCGAGCGGGGTCAGGTCGACCCAGTCACGCAGCTCCTCCCCGACCGCGCCGAGCGCCTCGGCGATCAGCTCCGGCATGGTGAGCACGGTCGGGCCGGTGTCGAACTCGTACCCGTCCACGGCGAGCCGCCCGGCCCGCCCGCCGGGCACCGGCTCGCGTTCCAGCACGGTCACCTGCCGGCCGCTGCCGGCCAGGTGCAGCGCGCAGGCGAGGCCACCCAGCCCGGCGCCGACGACCACCACCCGGTCCGTCCGTCCCGTCACCGTCCGCACGTGACCACCTCCTCGGAGAAGTCGTTCATCAGGCCCGCCGGTTGGTGGCGGCGGTGGCCAGCCCGGTCAGCGCGGTTCGCGCCGTCCGATCCACGGGTGCCGCGTCGAGCGCGGCCAGCGCGTCGCCCACCCGCTCGGCGATCATCCGCTCCACCCGGGCCACCGCCCCGGTGTCGGCGATCAGCTCGGCCAGCCGGTCGACGCGCCCCTCGCCGGCCCGGTCCAACGCCTTGAGCTGGGCCGGGGTGGCCAGCTGCCGGGCCAGCATGAGCAGGGTGGTCGGCTTGCCGGTGCGCAGGTCGTCACCTGCCGGCTTGCCGGTGGTGGCCGGGTCGCCGTAGGCGCCGAGCAGGTCGTCGCGGAGCTGGAACGCCTCGCCGACGGCCAGGCCGTAGCGCGTGTACGCGGTGGCCAGCGGGTCGTCGGCGGGCACTCCGGCCAGGCAGGAGCCGTAGAGCAGTGGTCGCTGGACGGTGTAGCTGGCCGTCTTGTAACGGGCGACGCGCAACGCCCGGTCGATGGACCAGTTGGCCGCGTCGTTCTCGCCGAGCACGTCCAGGTACTGCCCGGCGATCGTCTCCACCCGCATCTGGTCGTAGCACCGACGGACCTCGAACAGCCGGGCCGGCGCCACGGTGGTGTGTGCCAGCAGCCGGTCGGCCCAGACCATGCAGAGGTCGCCGACGAGCACCGCGACCGCTTCGCCGAAGCGGTCGGGGTCGCCCCGGTGACCGGCGGCGACATGCTGTGCGGCGAGGGCGACGTGGGCGGTGGGCCGGCCGCGGCGGGTGGCGGAGGAGTCCATCACGTCGTCGTGCACGAGCGCGAACGTGTGCAGCAGTTCGAGGGCGGCCAACGCGGGCAGCACCGGTGGCAGTGGCTCGCTGCCGCCGACCGCCCCACGCCAGCCCCAGTAAGCAAAGGTGGGCCGGATCCGCTTGCCGCCGGCCAGCACGGCTTCTCGCGCGGAGGCCGCGAAGCCGCCCATCGCCGCGTCGATCTCGGCGAGCGAGTCGACCTCGGCGGTGAGGAATGTGGTCAGGGTGTCGTCCACCGCCGTGATCAGGTCCCGGGTGTACGCGGCCAGTACGGCGCGGACCGGATCGTCCCCTTCGCCCGGCCGTGCCGGCACCACGCGGATCGCGCTGCCGGCAACTGCGTCGTTGGCCATGTGGTCGAGCGTACCCTAGGGTTACGAGTTGCGTCGATTCGTGCGTCGATAATGAGGAGGGCCGGTGGACTCGGATCTCGCCGCTGCCTATGGCCAGTGCCGTGAGCTGCACAGACGTCACGGTCGCACCTACTATCTCGCCACCAGGCTGCTCCCCGCCTGGAAACGGCGGCACGTGCACGCCCTGTACGGATTCACCCGCTACGCCGACGAGATCGTGGACGGCACCGAGGACCTGCCGCCGGCCGAGCGGGCCGCCCGGCTGGACGACTGGGCCGGCCGTTTCGTGGCCGGCCTGCACGGTGCGCCGGCCGACGATCCGCTGCTGCCGGCCGTGCTGCACACGATCGCCGTCTTCGATCTCGACCGGGACGACTTCGCGTCGTTTCTGAAGAGCATGGCGATGGATCTGACGGTCACCGCGTACCCGACCTACGACCACCTGCTCGACTACATGGAGGGCTCGGCGGCCGTCATCGGCACCATGATGCTGCCGATCCTGGGCAGCTCCGACCCGGTGGCCGCCCGGGAGCCGGCTCGGCAGCTCGGCTTCGCCTTCCAGCTCACGAACTTCATCCGGGACGTCGCCGAGGACCTCGACCGGGGCCGCACCTACCTACCGGACGAGGACCTGGCGAAGTTCGGTGTCACCCACGACGAGCTGGCCCAGGCCCGCGCCCGGGGGCGCGGTACAGCCCGGATCCGCGAGCTGATCGAGTACGAGGTGACCCGGGCCCAGGCGCACTACGCCGCCGCCGCGCCGGGCATCACGATGCTCGCGCCGGCCTCACAGGCCTGCATGCGCACCGCGTACGCGCTCTACGGCGGCATCCTCGACGAGGTGGCCGCGCAGGGCTACGACGTCTTCGCCCGGCGGGCCCTGGTGCCGCAGCGGCGCCGGATGGCGGTGGCCGCCCGAGCCCTGCTCACCCCGGCCGGCACCCCGGTCACCATTCCCGGGCCGACGGTCCATCCCCGGTGAGCGCGGGCACCGCGATCGTGCTCCTCACCCGCGACCTGCGGGTGCACGACCACCCGGCGCTGGCCACCACCTGTGCGGCCTTCGACCGGGTGGTGCCGTTGTACGTGCTCGACCCGGCCCTGGCCGGACTGTCGGCCAACCGCACCCGGTTCCTGCACCAGGCTCTGGCGGACCTGCGTACCGAGCTGCGTGAGCGCGGCGGGGACCTGGTGGTGCGCCGCGGTGACGCGGTCGCCGAGACGATCCGGCTGGCCTCAGAGGTGGGTGCCACCGCCGTGGCGCTCTCCGCCGACGTCAGCCGGTACGCCCGTCGTCGGGAGCGGAGGCTGCGCGCCGAGTGCGAGCGGCACCGGCTGCACCTGCGGCTCTTTCCCGGGCTGACCGTGGTCGAGCCGGGCGCCCTGCGGCCGGGTGGTGGTGGCGACCACTACCGGGTGTTCAGCCCGTACCACCGGGCCTGGGCGGCCAACCGGTGGCGCGAGGAGCTGGCCGCGCCGCACCGGATCACGCTGCCCGACGGGGTGCGCGTGGGCCGGCTGCCGGCGCTGCCGAACGGGGACTCGCCCGACGCGGCCGTCGGCGGCGAGCGGGCCGGCCGGCGACGCCTCACCGACTGGTTGCCCGACCTGGACCGGTACGACGACCAGCACGACGACATGGCCGGCGACGACACCTCCCGCCTCAGCCCGTACCTGCGCTTCGGCTGCGTGTCCCCGCTGGCGGTGGCCAACCGTGCCGGGGACCGGTCCGGGCCGTTCGTCCGGCAGCTCTGCTGGCGGGACTTCTACTACCAGGTCACCGCCGCCTTCCCGGAGATCTCGACCACCGCCTACCGTCCGGGCGCCACGGAGCGGTGGCGCTACGACGACGACGCGCTGGCGGCCTGGGCAGAGGGCCGGACCGGGATGCCGATCGTGGACGCCGGGATGCGGCAGATGCGGGCGCAGGGTTGGTTGCACAACCGAGCCCGCCTGATCACCGCCGGCTACCTGACCAAGCACCTCGGGCAGGACTGGCGGCACGGGGTGGCGGTCTTCTTCCGCTGGCTGCTGGACGGGGACGTGGCGAACAACTCCGGCAACTGGCAGTGGGTCGCCGGCACCGGCAACGACACCAAGCCGTACCGGGGGTTCAACCCGGTCCGGCAGGCCGAGCGGTACGACCCGGACGGCGACTACGTGCGTCGCTGGGTGCCGGAGCTGGCCGGGGTGCCGGGCAAGGGTGTGCACCAGCCCTGGCGGCTCCCCGAGGCGCTGCGACGAACCCTGGACTACCCGTCCCCGCTCACCGTGCCCGACACCGACCCCGTCTGGCTGCGCTGACCGGGCGGCAGCTCAGAGCACCGAGTGCAGCGCCTCCACCAACTCGTCGACCCGGTCGTGCTCCGCCAACTGGGCGGTGACGTACGCGAAGGTGTAGCCGCGCTCCGGGTCCGCCCACGAGCTGCTGCCGCCGAGGCCGCCCATTCCCCAGCTGCCGTCCGGCTCCCGCTGCATGCCCAGCGTCCACTGGACCGGGCGGTCCAGCACCAGATCGGGGCCGTCGTACTCGACCCGCGTCGCTTCCGCCACCAGTTCCGGGCTGAACAGCCGGACGCCGTCCAGGACACCGCCGGCGAGCAGGCCGGAGTAGAGCCGGGCCAGGCTGGACGCCGTGGCGTGCAGGTTGACCGCCGGCATCTCGGCGCCCCGCCAGAGCGGACTGTTGAGCACGGCCAGGTCCTGACCTCCGGCCGGGTTGCCCATCGCCCGGGCCCGTAGCGAGCCTGGCTCGCCGAGCGCCCGGGTCGGCCAGTCCGGATCGCCGTAGCGCAGGTCGGCGCAGCGCCGCTGGTCCGCCTCGGACAGCCCGAAGCCGAGGTCGAGCCGCCAGGGGCCGGCGATCTCCTCGGCCAGGAACCGGCCCACCGACCGGCCGTCCACCCGGCGGACCAGCTCGCCAACCAGGTGCCCGTACGTCCAGGCGTGCTCACCGGCGACCGAGCCCGGCGTCCACTCGGGGTCGGCGGCAGCCAGGTCGCCGGCGAGCAGCGCCCAGTCGGCGATCGCGGTGGCCGGCCGGGGCACCGGGAAGGCCGGCAGCCCGGCGGTGTGCGACAACATCTGACGCACGGTGGCCGGGGTGCGGAATTCCGGCCAGTACCGGGTGGCCGGCGCGTCGAGGTCGACCCGCTCCCGGTCGACCAGCATCAACAGGCAGAGCGCGGCCACCGGCTTGCCGACCGAGTAGACATTGACCAGCGTGTCCGGCCGCCACGGGTCGCCGCCGGCCGGGCCGGTCCCGTCGTCGGCCCCGGCGGCGGCGCGGGAGCCGCCGATCAGGTCGACCACCGGCTGGCCGTCGTACCAGACCGTGAGGCCGGCACCGGTCTCCCGACCGTTGGCGAACAGGTCGTGGAAGCAGTCCCGGACCGGGCCGAATCGTGCGTGCATCTGGCCACCGTAGGCCGCCCCACCCGGTCAGCGCGCTGACTTTTCCCGGGCCTAAGTGGTCCGGGCGAAGCTGCTGGGGGATGCTGTCGTGGTGGCGGAACCGGAGCTGGTGGACGTGGTCGTGGTCGGTCTCGGGGTCGGCGGCGAGGAGGTGGCCGGGCGTCTCGCCGAGGCCGGCCTGAGCGTCGTCGGTATCGAACGGGACCTGGTCGGCGGGGAGTGCCCGTACTGGGGATGCATCCCGAGCAAGATGATGATCAGAGCGGCCAACGCGCTCGCCGAGGCGCGCCGGGTCGACGGACTGGCCGGGACGGCGACGGTCCAGCCGGACTGGGCGCCGGTGGCGAAGCGGATCCGCGAGGAGGCCACCGACACCTGGGACGACACGGTGGCGGTGCGGCGGCTGACGGATCGTGGCGCCCGGTTCGTCCGGGGCAGCGGTCGACTCGACGGCCCGGGCCGGGTGCGGGTCGGCGACCAGGTGTTCCAGGCCCGGCAGGGGATCGTGCTGGGCACCGGCACCCGGCCATCGGTGCCGCCGATCGAAGGTCTGGCCGACACTCCGTACTGGACCAACCACCAGGCGATCGAGGTCGAGCAGCTGCCGGAGTCGCTGCTGGTGCTCGGCGGCGGCGCGATCGGGTTGGAGCTGTCCCAGGTCTTCGCACGGTTCGGGGTGCGGGTCACGGTCGTGGAGGCGCTGGACCGGGTGCTGGCCCTTGAGGAGCCCGAGGCGTCCGAGGTGGCCGCCGCGGCGCTGCGCGCCGACGGCGTGGAGATCCACACCGGGGTACGGGCCGAGCGGGTCGAGCACGACGGGAGCCGGTTCACCCTGCGCGGCGCCGGCGGGGCGGAGTTCACCGCCGACCGCCTGCTGGTGGTGACCGGCCGCCGGGCACACCTGGACGAGCTGGGGCTGGACACGGTCGGCGTCGACGCCACACAGCGTTACCTGTCGGTGGACGACCGGCTGCACGTGACCGATGGCATCTGGGCGGTCGGCGACGTGACCGGCGAGGGGGCCTTCACCCACATCGCCATGTATCAGGCGGCGATCGTGATCGCCGACGTGCTGGCCCACGCCCGCAAGTCGAACCCGGGCGCGGACCCCAGCGGCACCGCCAGCGTGATCGGCGGCGCGATGGGGGCGGCCAGCGGATCGGCGGGCAGCGGGCCGCGCGCCGACTATCGCGCGCTGCCGCGGGTGACCTTCACCGATCCGGAGGTCGGCGCGGTCGGGCTGACCGAGCAGCAGGCCCGGGAGCGCGGCATCAACGTGCAGGTCGGGTTCACCAAGCTGGGCGGTTCGACCCGGGGCTGGATCCACCGGGTCGGCGACGAGGATTTCATCAAGCTGATCGCGGACGCCGACAAGGGCGTGCTGATCGGGGCGACGTCGGTCGGCCCGGCCGGTGGTGAGGTGCTCTCCGCGCTGGTGGTGGCCGTGCACGCGGCCGTGCCGGTGAGTCAGCTCCGGCAGATGATCTATGCCTATCCGACCTTCCACCGGGCCATCGAGGACGCCCTGCGCAACCTGTCCTGACGCCCACCGCACCCGCGGCGGGCTGTCCGGTGGCGAGCAGAGCGCGGCAGCGGAGAGGCAAACGCCCGGCACGTGGCCGTTCATTTCTTTCATTCACGTGACGTACGATTGCGGCCGTGACCAAGCGGTTGACTGAAGTTGCCAAGAAGGCGGGCGTCAGCGAGGCCACCGTCAGCCGGGTCCTCAACGGTCGGGACGGGGTCTCCGAGGCGACCCGGACGGCCGTGCTGACCGCGTTGGACGTGCTCGGCTACGAACGGCCGACCAAGTTGCGCGGCGAGCGTGCCCGGCTGGTCGGGCTGGTGCTGCCCGAGCTGCAGAACCCGATCTTCCCGGCGCTCGCCGAGGTGGTCACCGGCTCCCTCGCCCAACGCGGCTACACCCCGGCGCTCTGCGCGCGCACCATCGGCGGAGTCTCCGAGATGGACTACGTGGAGATGCTCCTCGACCACCAGGTCTCCGGGGTGATCTTCGCCGGTGGCTCGTACGCGCTCGCCGACGCCCGGCACGACCACTACCGCCGGCTGACCGACCGGGGCCTGCCGGTGGTGCTGGTCAACGCGGGTGTCGACGAGTTGGGCTTCCCGCGGGTCTCCACCGACGACGCGGTGGCGGTGGAGCAGGCGTACGGGCACCTGCGCTCGCTGGGCCACGACCGGATCGGGATGGTGCTCGGCCCGGAGGGGCACGTGCCGTCCCGCCGCAAGCTCGACGCGATGATCCGGGCCGCGGGCTGGACCGACGACACGGACTGTGTGGAGCGTTCCAGCTTCTCCATGGAGGGGGCGCGGGTCGCCGCGACCAAGCTGGTCGAGCGTGGCGTCACCGGCATCATCTGCGCCAGCGACGTGCTGGCCCTGGGCACCATCCGGGCCGCTCGGCGGCTGGGTCGTGTGGTGCCGAGGGACGTGTCGGTGGTCGGCTACGACGACTCCGCGTTCATGACGTGCACCGACCCGCCGTTGACCACCGTGCGGCAGCCGATCGAGACGATGGGGCAGGCCGCGGTGGACCTGCTGGTCACCCAGATCGAGGGTGCCGGCGTGCTGCAGGACGAGTTGCTGTTCGAGCCCGAGCTGGTGGTTCGCGGTTCCACCGCCCCCGCTCCGGGCCGCTGACGATCCCGCCGGACACCGACTGACCGACGCTCGGCCGTCGACCGCTCATCGCGGTCGGCGGCCGTTTTCGTCGTTGCTGGAATCGGGCAGCACCGGCCGGGGCCACCGATGGGTCACAAGGGACGAAAGTCAACATCTCGGCTCTGTTTCAAGATCCTGTCGGTCCCTGCCGTTAGAAAGTCGTGTCCTTTCATAACGGGATCGATACCTTGCCGAAATCAGTCGGCATCGTTACAGTGACTCCACTCACACCTGGCTCCGGCGCAGCTACTGGGCGTCAGGTCGCATCACCGCAGATCACGAAGGTCATGGAGACACCCGTTCCCGAAGGGATGGACAGATGTCCGTACCGCAATACCGAAAGGCTGCGGCGTTAGCGCTCGTGGCCGGCCTGGGGTTCAGCCTCACGGCATGCTCCACGAAGAGCGACGACAAGGACACGAACGCCGGCGGCAAGGTCACCATCACCGTCGACTGCCAGCCCGTCGGTGCTCAGAAAGAGCTGTTGAAGAACTGGAACGACGATGTCGCCGAGTTCCAGCGGCAGAACCCGGACATCGTCATCAAGAGCGTGAGCGTCGGCGAGCAGTGCAACAACCCGCCGGACTTCACCGCCCGCCTCGCCGGCGGCACCGTGACCGACGTGTTCTACGGGTACATGACCGATCTCCAGCAGGTGCTCGACTCCGGCCAGGCGATGGACATCACCCAGTACGCCAACAAGGACACCATCCCGACCTGGGACAGCGTCGACCCGGCGCTCAAGGAAGTCTTCACCGACGGAGGCAAGCTCTACGCCGTCCCGGTGAAGAACTACTCGATGGGCCTCGTCTACAACAAGGTCCTGTTCCAGCGGGCCGGGCTCGACGTGAACAGCCCGCCCAAGACCTGGGGCGAGGTCCGGGCCGCCGCCAAGAAGATCTCCGCGCTCGGCAACGGCATCGCCGGCTACTCGGAGTACAGCGCCGGCAACACCGGCGGCTGGCACTTCACCTCCCTGCTCTACTCGCAGGGCGGCCAGGTGCTGACCCCGGACGGCAAGAAGGCCGACTTCAACAACGCGATGGGCAAGCAGGTCCTGCAGAACATCAAGGACATGCGGTACGGCGACAACAGCATGGGCGCCCGGCAGCTGCTGCAGTGGGGCGACCTGCTGACCAACGCGGGTGCGGGCAAGGTCGGCATGTTCATCGGCGCTCCGGACTCCACCCAGGCGATCGTCAGCCAGTTCCAGGGCAAGTTCCAGGACTGGGCGATGGCCCCGCTGCCCGGCCAGGACGGCCTGGCGAAGGGCACGCTCGGTGGTGGCGAGGGCTACTTCTTCAAGAAGGACCTGACCCCCGAGCAGGTCAAGGCCGGTATGAAGTGGATCGCGTACCAGAAGCTGACGCCGGGCAAGGGCCAGTTCGACTACGTCCGGGCCAAGCCGCAGAACTACCCGGTGGGTCTGCCCCAGCCGCTGCTCTTCGCGAACGGCAGCGATGCGCAGAAGCAGGAACTCGAACTGCGCAAGGCGAACGCGAACGTCGACACCGCGAACTTCGCGATCTTCGAGGCGACCCCGGTCCCGATCAAGGGTGAGCCGCGCAACGCGCAGGCGGTCTACGCGGTGCTCGACGCCGCGATGTCCGGGGTCCTCACGAACCCGAACTCGAACATCGACGCGCTGCTCAAGACGGCCGAGGAAAAGGTCAACCAGCTCCTGGCCGCCGAGAGCTGATCCGGTCAGGTGGGGGCCGGCACGCCGAGCCGGCCCCCACCCCATCCGCGCCGCACGGTCCGGTCACTGACTCACCAGGAGTTGCCTTGGCGATCACCACCGTCCCGGGGACCACCAGAAAGCCGGGACGTCCCACACCGTCCTACCCGGGGCCGCAACGTACGAGCCTCGGCCGCAAGGTACGGGACAACCTCACCGGTCACGCGTTCCTGATCGGGGCGGTGCTCTGCTTCCTCGTCTTCTCCTGGTACCCGATGATCCGCGGCATCGTGATGAGCTTCCAGCGCACGCGGCGCGGCGAGACGACCTGGGTGGGCTGGGACAACTACTCCCGCATCATCGCCGACCCCAGCTTCTGGCCGGCCTGGCAGAACACGCTCTACTTCACCGTGCTCGCGCTCGTCCTCGGGTACGCGGCGCCGTTCTTCGTGGCGATCCTGCTCAACGAGTTCCGCCACGCCAAGGGGTACCTGCGGATCCTGGTCTACCTGCCGGTGATGCTGCCGCCGGCCTCGGCGCTGTACCTCTTCAAGTTCTACGCGTACGACCCGAGCGAGGCGGGTCTCTTCAACGCGATCCTCAAGGCGCTGCACCTGCCCACGTCGCAGTGGATGCAGTCGCCGGAGATGACGATGCCGGCGATGGTGCTCGCGTCGACCTGGATGAACATGGGCGGCGCAGTGCTGATCTACCTGGCGTCGCTGCAGAACATCCCGGGCGAACTCTACGAGGCCGCCGAGCTCGACGGCGCCGGGATCTGGAAGCGGATCCGCCACGTGACGATCCCGCAGACCCGGCTGATCCTCGCGCTCCTGGCGATGATCCAGATCGTCGCCACGATGCAGCTCTTCATCGAGCCGCTCATCCTCGCCAACGGGGCGGGCGCGGAGGATTCCGCGACCTCCGTGGCGTACCTCATCTACCAGCACGGCTTCTTCCAGAACGACCTCAACGGCGCCGCGGCGCTCGGCGTGCTCATGCTCGTGGTGCTGGCCGGCTTCTCCGCCGCCTACCTGCGGCTGAGCGCGAAACAGGACTAGGGCGGGCGAGGCATGGCACAGGACTCCGGCACCCGGACCCTCATCTCTTCCGCGCAGCTCCGCCGTGGGCGCGGCAGGTTCCTCTACTGGACGCTGCTCACCGTCGTCGTCGTGGGCTTCACGCTCGTCTTCCTCGGGCCGCTCTACTGGATGGTCACCGGCGCGCTCAAATCCGGCCAGGAGATCGCGCAGACCCCGCCGTCGCTGTTCCCGAAGGACCCCCAGCCGCAGAACTACATCGACGCCTGGAACAACCTGGACCTCGCCAAGCTGCTGTTCAACACGTTCTACTACGCGGCCGGCGCGGTGGTGTTCCAGCTCGTCCTCGACACCGCCGCGGCGTACTCCCTGTCCAAGCTCCGGCCGGTGTTCGGCAACGTGATCCTCGCCCTGATGCTGGCGACGCTGATGATTCCGGCGATGGTGCTCATCGTCCCGCAGTACGTGACCGTGATCGACCTGCCGATCCTGCACATCAACCTGCTCGACTCGCCGTTCGCGATCTGGCTGCCCCTGGTCGCGAACGCGTTCAACATCTTCCTGCTGAAGCGCTTCTTCGACTCGATTCCCGAGGAGCTCATGGCGGCAGCGCTGGTGGACGGGGCGACGCCACTGCGCACGCTGTGGTCGATCATCCTGCCGATGTCACGCCCCATCCTCGGCGTAGTGTCGATCTTCGCCGTGACGGCCGTCTGGAAGGACTTCCTCTGGCCGAAGCTGGTCATGCCGTCGCCGGAGACCCGGACCGTCAGCGTCGGCATCTACGCCTTCGCCGGTGGCACCCCCATGAACGTGGTGATCGCCGCGTCGGTCATCGCCGCGATCCCGACCGTCATCATCTTCCTGATCTTCCAACGGAACATCATGTCCGGTCTGACCACGGGCAGCCTCAAGGGATAACGACCAGCGCAACCTCCCGTGGCGAACAACGGCCGTTCGCCCGACACACTCTCCGGTCCGGCGAACCCGCCGACGTACTGACCCAGAAAGCAGGTGCTCGTGTCCACAGCAGACAGCAGTCCGTGGTGGCGTGGGGCGGTGATCTACCAGGTGTATCCGCGTAGCTTCGCCGACGGCAACGGCGACGGCATCGGCGACATCGCGGGCATCCGGTCCCGGCTGAATCACCTGTCCGCGCTCGGCATCGACGCGATCTGGTTCAGTCCCTGGTACCCCTCCCCGATGGCGGACGCCGGCTACGACGTGTCCGACTACCGCGACATCGATCCCGTCTTCGGCACTCTCGCCGAGGCGGAGGCGCTGATCTCGGAGGCACACGCGCTCGGCATCCGCACCATCGTCGACGTGGTGCCCAACCACTGCTCCGACGCGCATCCCTGGTTCCAGGCCGCGCTCGCCGGCGGGCCCGGCGCGCCCGAGCGCGACCTGTTCTGGTTCCGACCCGGCCGAGGCCCGAACGGCGACCAGCGGCCCACCGACTGGGTCGGTGAGTTCGGCGGCCCGACCTGGACCCGGACCACCAATCCGGACGGCACCCCCGGCGACTGGTACCTGCACCTCTTCGCTCCCGAGCAGCCGGACTTCAACTGGGACCACCCCAGGGTGCGGGCCGAGTTCGAGGACGTCCTGAGGTTCTGGTTCGACCGGGGGGTGGACGGCATCCGGATCGACTCGGCCGGGCTGCTGGTCAAGGACGGGACGCTGCCCGAGGTCGACCCGGACCAGCAGCACCCGTTCCAGGACCTGGACGGCGTGCACGACATCTACCGGGGCTGGCGTCGGGTCGCAGACGAGTACGCCGACCGGGCCCTGATCGGTGAGGTGTGGTTGCCGGATCGGCAACGGTTCGCCAACTACCTGCGCCCGGACGAGCTGCACGCGGCCTTCAACTTCGACTTCCTCGGCTGCGCCTGGGACGCTTCGGCGCTGCGCGAGAGCATCGACGGGACGCTCAGCGCGCACGCGCCGGTCGGCGCGCCGGCCACCTGGGTGCTCTCCAACCACGACGTCACCCGGCACGTCACCCGCTACGGGCGGGCGGACACCAGGTTCAGCTTCGCCGCCAAGCGCGAGGGGATCCCCACCGACCTTGAGCTGGGCACCCGCCGGGCCCGGGCCGCCGCGCTGCTCTCGCTGTCGCTGCCCGGCGCCGCCTACGTCTACCAGGGCGAGGAGTTGGGGCTCTACGAGGTCGAGGACATCCCGTACGCGCTGCGCCAGGACCCGATGTGGGAACGCTCCGGCCGGGTCGACCCCGGTCGGGACGGCTGCCGGGTGCCGCTGCCCTGGACCGGCGACGAGCCGCCGTTCGGGTTCAGTCCGGACGGTGCCGCGGTGCCGTGGCTGCCCCAGCCGGCCGACTGGAAGGACCGGACGGTCCGGGCGCAGACCGGCGACGCGGCCTCGATGCTGGAGCTGTACCGGGCGGCCATCCAGATCCGGCGGGCCGAGCCGACGCTCGGCGACGGGGAGATGAGCTGGCTGCCCGCTCCGGACGGCGTGCTCGCCTACAGCCGTGGCGGCGGTTTCCGCTGCCTGGTCAACCTCACCGACGCGCCGGTGCCGCTGCCCGCCGACGGAAACCTGCTGCTGGCCAGCGGGCCACTCGACGACGGTCTGCTGCCGCCGGACACCGCCGTCTGGCTGCGTACCGCCCCATCGGCGGACGGAGCGAGCCTGACCTGACCGCCGTGGTGCCGGCGGCCCGTCCCGGCCGCCGGCACCACACCACCCGAGGAAGGAGGAACGAAGGGGGACGCGCCACGCCGCACCGCAACGGGGGGATCTGGCCTGCCTGACGAAAGGGAGAGCGCAGCTCATGGCCAACCACACCACCGGCACCCCGCACCACCTCCGACACCCGACCCGGGCAGGGTTGGCCGCCATCGCCGCCGCCCTGCTCGTCGCGACATCGGTGACCGCCCTCGCGGTCACCGGCACCGCGACCCCGGCCTCGGCAGCCGGGCTGTCCCCCTTCGACATTCCCGGCCGCGGCGCAACCGTTCCGTTCGTGGAGCAGGAGGCCGAGAAGGCCGCCCACAACGGCACGAAGATCGGCCCGGACCGGCGTTACGGCACGCTGCCGTCCGAGGCGTCCGGCCGGGAGGCGGTCACCCTCGACTCCGTCGGCGAGTACGTCGAGTTCACCCTCACCGCCCCGGCCAACGCGGTCACCTTCCGGCACAGCCTGCCGGACAGCCCGGCCGGTACCGGCCGGGACGCCACCATCGACCTGCGGGCCAACGGGAGCCTGCTGAAGTCGGTGCCGGTCACCTCGCGGTACGGCTGGTACTACGGCGGTTACCCGTTCAACAACAACCCGGGCGACACCAACCCGCACCACTTCTACGACGAGACCCGGGCGATGTTCGGCAACACCTACCCGGCCGGCACCAGGATCCGGTTGCAGGTCTCCTCGACCGCCCAGTCGCCCACGTTCACCATCGACCTGGCCGACTTCGAGCTGGTCGCCCCGGCGATCACGAAGCCCGCCGGCGCGCTCGACGTGGTCACCGACTTCGGCGCCGACCCGAGCGGCGCGACCGACTCGACCGCGAAGTTCCAGGCGGCGGTCGACGCCGGAAAGGCCCAGGGCCGGACGGTCTGGATCCCGACCGGCACCTTCACCCTCTGGGACCACGTGGTGGTCGACGGAGTGACCCTGCGCGGCGCCGGCCCGTGGTATTCGGTGCTCGGCGGCCGGCACCCCACCGACCGCAAGCGGGCCGCCGGCATCTACGGCAAGTACGTTCCCGGTGGCGGCTACACCGGCCCGGTCCGCCCGCACGAGGCCAACGGACCGAGCCGCAACGTCACGCTGCGGGACTTCGCCATCATCGGGGACATCCGCGAACGGGTGGACGACGACCAGGTCAACGCGCTCGGCGGCGCGATGTCCAACTCGGTGGTTGACAACCTCTGGCTGGAGAACACCAAGGTCGGGGCCTGGATGGACGGCCCGATGGACAACTTCACCATCCGCAACAGCCGGATCCTGGACCAGACCGCCGACGGGGTGAACTTCCACACCGGCGTGACCAACTCGACGGTGACCAACACGTTCGTCCGCAACACCGGCGACGACGCCCTCGCGATGTGGGCGCAGAGCGTGCCGAACGTCAACAACTCCTTCACGCACAACACCATCGGCGTGACTCTGCTCGCGAACCACCTGGTCAGCTACGGCGGCCGGGACATCAAGATCACCGACAACGTGACGGCCGACTCGCTGACCAACGGCGGCGGCATCCACGTCGCCAACCGCTATCCCGGCGTGCAGGGCGCCACCGGCGTCCAGGGCACCTGGACGATCGCCCGGAACACTCTGATCCGCAACGGCAACTCGGACTACAACTGGAACTTCGGCGTCGGGGCGATCTGGTTCTCCGCCCTCAACGAGGCGTTCCAGAACCCCACCATCAACATCACCGACACCGACATCCTGGACAGCTCGTACGCGGCGCTGCACTGGATCGAGGGCCAGACCAACGGGATCAACCTCAACAACGTGCGGATCGACGGCGCCGGCACGTACGCCCTCCAGGTGCAGGCGCCCAGCCAGGTGTCGTTCACGAACGTGCGGGCCACCAACATCGCGCAGAGCAACCCGATCCACAACTGCGTGGGCGGCGGCTTCCAGATCACCCAGGGCGCCGGCAACTCCGGCTGGTACACCTCCACCCCGTACTGCGGACCGTGGCCGGACCCGCAGTGGGGCGGTGGACCCAGCACCCCGCCGACCACTCCACCGCCGACCACCCCACCAC
>NZ_RCVI01000310.1:0-17898 GCF_003667455.1 Micromonospora sp. CV4
CCACCTCCAGCACGGCGTGGCAGAGCACCAGGTCGACGCCGGCCGGCTCGACCAGCCCCGCGAGGGCGTCCCCGTCGCCCTGCACGGCGGCGATCCGGTCGGCCACCCCGGCCTCGGCGGCCCGGCGGGTCAGCGCGGCCAGCGCGTCGGGGCTGGCGTCGACCACGGTGACGCGGTGCCCGGCGCGGGCCAGCGGGACGGCGAAACCGCCGGTGCCGCCGCCCACGTCCAGCACGGTGAGCTCGGCGTCGCCGCGCCGGTCCAGTTCGGCGCGGAGCACCGACCAGATCACGGCGGTACGGGGGGTCAGCGGCGGTCCGGTGAACCGGCCTCGGGTCTGCTCCACCCGGTCGAGCCTAGTCACCCGGTCCACTCAACCCTTGCGGCCGGTGGTGGCGATGCCCTCCACGAAGTGCCGCTGGGCCAGGAAGAACAGGATGATCATCGGCACGGTGGCCAGCACGCTCCCGGCGAGCACGATCTCCCACTGCTGCTCGCCGCCGTAGCCGAACCGGTCCAGCACCACCTTGAGCCCGCGCGGCAGCGTGTAGAGCTGCTCGTTGCGCAGGTAGATCAGCGGCTTGAGCAGGTCCGTCCAGCTGGCCTTGAACTCGAAGACGAAGGCGACCAGCAGCGCCGGCCGGATCAGCGGGAACGCCATCTTCCAGAACAACTGCGGGTAGCTCGCCCCGTCCACCCGGGCGGCCTCGAAGTACTCCCGGGGCAGCGAGAGCAGGAACTGCCGCAGCAGGAAGATGTAGAACGCCGAGCCGAACAGATTGCCCGCCCAGAGCGGCACCTGGGTGTCGGTCAAACCCAGATCCGACCAGATCAGGTACGTCGGGATCATGGTGACCGCGAACGGCAGCATCATGGTCGCCAGGACCAGCCCGAAGAGCAGGTTGCGGCCGGGGAAGCGGAAGTAGGCGAAGCCGAAGGCCACCCAGGCGCTGGAGAGGGTCACCGCCGCGGCGGCGGCCACGCCGACCACCACGCTGTTGCCGAACCAGGTCAGCAGCGGCACGGCGCTCCAGGCCTCGGCGTAGTTCTCCGGTGCGAACGGGACCGGCAGGAAGCCGGGGGCGAAGACGTACTCGCGGGGGCGCAGCGATGCGCTGACCAGCCAGACGAACGGCAGCATGAAGATGACCGCGGCGCCGACCAGCGCCGCCACGAAGAGCACCCGCTGCCAGACCGGCCGGCGGCCCTCACCGGCCGCCGACCGGGGCACCGTCGGCCGGGCCGGCGGAATGCCGGGCACCGGCGGAGCGGTGCCCCGCTCGACGGCGGCGGTCACGACTCGGCCCCAGCCGCCGGGTCCTCCTCGGCCCGGGACCGC
Source organism: Micromonospora sp. CV4 (assembly GCF_003667455.1). Lineage (NCBI taxonomy): Bacteria > Bacillati > Actinomycetota > Actinomycetes > Micromonosporales > Micromonosporaceae > Micromonospora > Micromonospora sp. CV4. The sequence continues at coordinate 1,340 of NZ_RCVI01000310.1, forward strand.
CGAGCGTTGGCGACCGGGCCGTCGGTGAGCTCGTACTCGCGCGGCTCCAGGTGCTGCTCGGGCACCCAGCCGGCGGTCAGCCGGGTGCGTCGCGCGTTGGCCACGCCGTTGTGGCCGTTCATCCCCGTCACTTGTCTTCTCCCTCGTAGTACACGAACCGGTTGCTGAGTTTCACCTGTATCAGAGTGATGATCAAGATAATCACGAAGAGCAGCCAGGCCATCGCCGAGGCGAAGCCCATGTGCAGGAACTGGAACGCCTCCTGGAACAGGTGGATGACGTAGAAGCTCGCCGCGTCGCTGTTGAATGTGTTCTGGGTCTCCCGGTTGCCGAAGTACATGGTGTAGACCTCGGTGAACATCTGCAGCGACGCGATCGTGTTGACGATCAGCGTGAAGAACAGCGCCCCCGAGATCATCGGCAGGGTGACCGAACGGAACCGGGCCCAGGGGCCGGCGCCGTCGATGGAGGCCGCCTCGTACAGGTCACGGGGCACGTTCTGCAACGCGGCCAGGTAGATGATCACCGTGGAGCCGAGGCTCCACAGGCTCATCAGGATGATGCCCGGCATCACCCAGCCCGGGTCGGTGGTCCAGCTCGGACCGTCGATCCCGACCAGGCCGAGCGCCCGGTTGATCAGGCCGTCCTGGGTGTTGAGCAGCAACAGGAACAGGATCCCGACCGCCACCGCCGGGGTCATCACCGGCAGGTAGAAGACGGTGCGGAAGAAGCCCTGCAACCGGCCGACCCGCTTGAGCAGCAGCGCCAGGCCCAGCGAGATCACCATCACCAGCGGTACGTGCAACGCCGTGTAGTAGACGGTGTTGCCCAGGCTGCGGGCCACCGCCGGGTCACTCATCAGCTCCCGGTAGTTGTCCAGCCCGGTGTACTCCGGCGGATTGATCACGTCGTACTCGGTGAAGCTCAACCAGAGGCTGGCGATCATCGGCCCCGCGTAGAAGACCAGGAACCCGACGATCCACGGCGCCAGGAAGAGGTACGCCCAGCGCGCCTCCCGCCGGGCCAGCGGCGTACGGCGGCGCCGGCCCGGTGCGGGAGCGGTGACGGTGGCCATCGCGGGCTACTTCGCGGCCTTGTCCAGCGCGGCGGTGGCCTCCTGCTGGGCCCGCCGCAGCGCCTGCGCGGGCTGCTCCTGGCCGGCGAGCACCCGGTTGACCGCGTCGTAGTACGCCTTGTCGAACTCGGCGCCGGCCGGCGAGGCGGGCAGCGCGAACGCGGCGTCCTGCACCGAACGGATGGTGGCCACGGCGTCGTCGAAGCGCTTGTTGCCGGTCGGCTGGTACAGCTCCTCGAAGATCTTCCGGTCGGCGTCGGTGTTGGCGGTGTAGATGCCGGTGAACGGCAGGCCGGCGCTCTTGCGGGCGTCCGCCCGGGCCTTCGCGGCGGCCATCCAGGTGTCGGTGGCGGTCATCTGCTTGACGAACGCGCACGCCGCGTCCGGGTTCTTCGCGCCCTTGGTGATCACCCAGGCCTGCCCGCCGGACTGGGTCAGCGGCTTGCCCTGCCGGTCCACGAACGGCTTGACCACCAGCTCGGCGTTCGGGCTGTTCTTCGCGGCCTGGTTGAGGAACCACTCCTCCATCGGCCACGCCACGATCTGGTTCTTCGACAGCGGATTCTGTGCGCCGAAGAAGTCGAAGGTGTCCCGGAACGACTTGAACCTGCCCCACCCGCCCTGCTGCTGGATCAGGTTGACACCGGTGGTGAGTGCCTCGATCACCCTGGGGTCGTCCAGCCGGGGGGTGCGGCCGTCGGCGGAGAGCATGTCGACGCCGTTGGCCTTGGCCCACATCGGCAGGAACTCGGGGATCTTCGGGTCGATGCCGATCCGGGAGAGCCGGTTGCCGGAGACCGAGGCCAGCTTGGCGTTGAGCCCGGGCAGCGCGGCCCAGTCGGCCAGGTTCACCTGCTCGGCGGTCATCCCGGCCTGCTTGAGCAGCCCCTCGTTCAGGTAGACCACCCGCACGGTGGAGAACTCCGGAATGCCGTAGACGGTGTCGTCCAGGGTGACCTGGGCTCGGGCGGCGGGCCGGTACTGGTCCAGGTTGATGTCCTGCTTCTTGACGCAGTCGGTCAGCGGCTGGATCGAGCCGCGCTTGGCGTACGTGCCGATCAGCTTGCGGTCCATGTAGACCAGATCCGGTGGGTTCCCCGAGGCGACCGCGGAGAGGAACTGCTGCTCGTCGAAGGCGCCCTCGGTGACCTTCAGCTCGACGTCGGGGTGGTCCCGCTTGAACGCGTCGACGCGGGTGGTCGCGATCTCGTCGGAGAAACCGAACCCCATGGTGCTGAGCGCGCCCCGGGTGGCGGTGCCGCCCCCCGCGTCGCTGCCGCCGCCGACTCCCCCGCACGCGCTGAGCGCCAGGGCGAGCACCCCGGCGAGCGCGGTCGACCCCAGTTTCCGTGACATGAGACCTCCCCGAACCGATGCGGGCCACCTTGCCCGCGACCTGCACTTCTCCCCAGCCGGATTTCTTAAACGTGCGGATCCGATGCCGTCGATCAACGGAAGTCACGGGAGGCGGGGCTGACCGGTGGCTCAATGGCGTCCAGCCGGTCGGCAACGAGGTTGGTCACCCCCTCGTGCCGTTGCAGCCGTCCCCGGACCACCAGCGCGGCGCTGGTCCGGGCCACCCGCCGGTAGCGCTGCCACAGCCCCGGCGAGCAGGTGACGTTGAGCATCCCCGTCTCGTCCTCCAGGTTGAGGAAGGTGACCCCACCCGCGGTCGCCGGGCGCTGCCGGTGGGTGACGATGCCGCCGACCCGGATCCGCTGCCCGGGGTCCACCCGGCCCAGCCGGGCGATCGGCACCGCGCCGAGCACGTCGAGCTGCCCCCGGATGAACCGGGCCGGATGGCTCTCCGGCGACAGCCCGGTGGCCCACACGTCGGCGACCAGCCGGTCCACCGCCTCCATCCCGGGCAGCGTGGGCGCCGCCGCGCCGGTCACCGTGCCGGGCAGCCGGCCCGGCCGGTCCTGAGCCGCCGCGCCGGCGGCCCAGAGCGCCTCCCGCCGGGTCAGCCCGAAACAGGCGAAGGCGTCCGCGGTGGCCAGCGCCTCCAGCTGCGCGGCGGTGAGACCGACCCGCCGGGCCAGGTCCGGCATGTCCCGGTACGGCCCACCGGTCGCCCGTTCGGCCTCGATCCGCTCGGCCACCTCGGCGCCGAGGGTCCGCACGCCGGACAGCCCGAGCCGGACCGCCGGGCCACCCAGCCCCCAGGCGTGCGGCGGCTCCCCCGGCCCGCTGCCCCACCGCGTGTCCGGGGTGGACTCCAGCACCGCCAGAGCCCCGCTGGCGTTGATGTCCGGGCGGCGTACCTCCACCCCGTGCCGGCGGGCGTCGTCCACCAGGGTCTGCGGGGAGTAGAAGCCCATCGGCTGGGCGTTCAGCAGCGCGGCCAGGAACGGCGCCGGGTGGTAACGCTTGAGCCAGGAGCTGGCGTAGACCAGGTAGGCGAAGCTCATCGCGTGGCTCTCCGGAAAGCCGTAGCTGGCGAACGCGGTGAGCTTTCGGTAGACGTCGTCGGCCAGCTCGCCGGTGATGCCCCGCTCGGCCATGCCGGCGTAGAGCCGGTCGGCGATACGGGTCATCCGCTCGACCGACCGTTTGGCGCCCATCGCCCGGCGCAGCTGGTCGGCCTCGGCCGCGTCGAAGCCGGCCAGGTCGATGGCGAGCTGCATCAACTGCTCCTGGAACAGCGGCACGCCCAGGGTCTTCTCCAGCGCGTTGCGCATCAGTGGGTGCGCGAAGGTCACCGGCTCCAGGCCGTTCTTGCGCCGGATGAACGGGTGCACCGAGCCGCCCTGGATCGGGCCGGGCCGGATCAGCGCCACCTCGACCACCAGGTCGTAGAACTCGCGGGGCTTGAGCCGGGGCAGGGTGGCCATCTGGGCTCGGCTCTCCACCTGGAACACACCGACCGAGTCCGCCCGGCAGAGCATGTCGTAGACCTCCGGGTCGTCCAGCGTCATGTCACCGAGGTCGAGCCGGGACCCGATCATGTCGTAGCCGTAGTGCAGCGCGGAGAGCATGCCGAGGCCGAGCAGGTCGAACTTGACCAGACCGACCGCGGCGCAGTCGTCCTTGTCCCACTGGAGCACGGTGCGCCCGGGCATCCGCCCCCACTCCACCGGGCAGACCTCGATCACCGGCCGGTCGCAGATCACCATGCCGCCGGAGTGGATGCCCAGGTGCCGGGGGAACGTCTGCAACTCGTTGGCGTACTCCACCACCTGCTCGGGGATGTCCTCGACGTCGACCGTGGCGACCGAGCCCCACCGGTCGATCTGCTTGCTCCAGGCGTCCTGCTGGCCGGGTGAGAAGCCGAACGCCTTGGCCACGTCCCGCACCGCCGACCGGGGCCGGTAGGAGATGACGTTGGCGACCTGGGCGGCGTGCTCCCGGCCGTAGCGGGTGTAGACGTGCTGGATCACCTCCTCCCGGCGGTCGGACTCGATGTCCACGTCGATGTCCGGCGGGCCGTCCCGCTCCGGTGCGAGGAAGCGCTCGAAGAGCAGCCGGTGCCGGACGGCGTCCACGTTGGTGATCCGCAGCGCGTAGCAGACCGCCGAGTTGGCCGCCGAGCCCCGACCCTGGCAGTAGATGTCCTGCTTCCGGCAGAACGCGACGATGTCGTAGACCACCAGGAAGTAGCCCGGGAAGCCCAGCTCCTCGATCATGTTCAGCTCGTGGTCGAGCTGCGCGTACGCCGTCGGGTGCGCCTGCGGGGGGCCGTAGCGCTCCCGGGCGCCGTCGGCGGTCAGCTTGCGCAGCCAGCTCATCTCGGTGTGCCCCGGCGGCACCGGGTACGCCGGCAGCTGCGGCGCGACCAGTTGGAGGTCGAAGGCCAGCTCGGCGCCGAACTCGGCGGCCCGGGCCACCGCGCCCGGATACGCGGCGAACCGGGCCGCCATCTCCGCGCCGCTGCGCAGGTGGGCGGTGGCCGCCGCGGGCAGCCAGCCGTCGATCTCGTCCAGGCTGCGTCGGGCCCGGACGGCGGCGACGGTGGTGGCCAGCCGCCGCCGGCCGGGGCTGGCGTAGTGCACGTTGTTGCTGGCCACCGTCGGCAGCCCGGCCGCGGCGGCCAGGTCGGCGAGCGCGTCGTTGCGGTCGGCGTCGACGGGGTGGCCGTGGTCGGTCAGCTCCACCGCCACCGTCTCGGCGCCGAAGAGCGCGGTCAGCCGGTCCAGCTCACGGGCCGCCGCGTCCACCCCCTCGGTGAGCAGCGCCGCCGGCACGTGCCCCTTGCGGCAGCCGGTCAGCACCAGCACGTGGTCGCGCAGCTCGGCGGCGACCTCCTCCAGCTCCCCGTAGACCGGCCGGCCCTTCTCCCCGCCGCGCAGCTGGGCGCGGGCGATGGTGGTGGCCAGCCGGGCGTACCCCTCGTGGCCGTGCGCGAGCACCAGCAGGTGCGCGCCGTGCGGGTCGGGCTCGCCGTTCTGCGGCCCGGGCAGCCCGAGGGAGAGCTCCGCGCCGAAGATGGTCGGCAGGGCCAGCGCGCGGGCCGCCTCGGCGAAGCGGACCACCCCGTAGAAGCCGTCGTGGTCGGTGACGGCGAGTGCGGTCAGCCCCAGCCGGGCCGCCTCCTCGGCCAGCTCCTCCGGATGGCTGGCGCCGTCGAGGAAGCTGAAGTTGGTGTGCGCGTGCAGCTCCGCGTAGGGCACCACGCCGTCGGGGCGGGTCAGCTCCGGCGGCTGGTACTGCTCGCGCCGGCGGCTCCAGGCCGGGGAGTCCCCGCCGTCGGCGTCCACGGCGAGCGGATCCACCACGTGCAGGTGCCGATCGCCCCGGCTCCCCCGCTTGTCGTCGGCCCGCCCGGAGAGCACCCGCTCCAGATCCGACCAGGGCATCTTCGGGTTGTGGAAGCTCATCCGGCCGCCCCCACGGGTGGCCGGCGGAGCCCGACGGCCGGCTCCGGCGGCGAGAGGATCGGTGAGCGGTATACCTGAGAGTCATAAATATGCCGGACAGTCATATCGCTCGCCGGGGCAGCCGCCCCCGGCATGCGGCGGACCGACCGGTCGGGCACGCCAGCTCCGCGGCGAAACCGCCCCGGACCGGACAGGACCAGCTCAGTCATAGATCGCCTCCACCAGCCACTGCCCGGCCTCGACGGCGAGCAGCAGGGCGGTGCCGTCGGCCAGGCCGATCTGGAACCGGGCCCGGCGGTGGGCCTCCGCCGGCACCCACCAGCGCTCGTCCACCGGCCACGGCCCGGCCCAGCCGACGATCTCCGCCGGCCGGCCGGTGCCGACCAGCAGCCGTGCGGGTGGGGCGCTCACCGCCAACCGGGCGCTGACCACCACCGGCTCGCCGGCAGCGTCCTGCACGGTCGCCACGAGCGGGCTGGCCAGCACCACCGCCGGCGCGGGCGCGGGGAGCCGGCCGGGCCAGGGCGGGGCACCGGCGCGGGCAGGGAGCCGCTCGTCGCCCCACGGCACCAGTCGCACCTGGTCAGCCGGGGAACGCCCGCCACCGAGCACCGCGGTGACCACCGCCTCCGGGCCGAGGATGCCCTGCACCCGGCTCAACGCCCGGTGCGCCCGCTCCCGCTCCTCACCGGCCTCCCCCCAGAGGCCGGACTGAAGGCCGGCCTGGGCGATCACCCCGTCCGGGACCAGCCGCAGCCGGATGATGCCGGCCGTCGGCCGGGCCGGGCGGGCACCGGCCCGGCCGTTGCTGCCGGAGAGCCAACCGTCGAGCTGCCAGCGCACCCGGTCGGCGATGGCCGCTGCGGTGAGCAGGCCGTCGTGCCGCCACACGCGGTGCAGCTCCTGCCCGTGCGCGGTGACCGCCTCGATGCCGAGCCGGGTGCAGGCCAGCCCGTGCCCGGCCAGCCGGTCGTGCAGTTGCTCGGCCAGCGCGCGGGCGGCGAACGCCGCCGCGTCGACCCGGTCGATCGGCTCGTCGTGCTCGGCGGTCACCGTCAGGTCGGCCGGCGGCTGCCGGACGGCGAGCGGGCGATGGTCCCGTCCGGCGGCCAGCCGGTGGGCCAGCGCGCCGTCGAACCCGAACCGGGCCAGCACGTCGCCGGCCGGCAACGCGGCGAAGTCGCCGAGGGTCCGCACCCCCAGCCGGCGCAGCAGGTCGGCCAGCGCCGACCGGCCGAGCGCCTCGACCGGCAGCCCGGCCAGGAACTCCGGGGTCCCGCCCGGCGCCACCACCCGGCCGGCTCGGGCGGCCAGCCCTGCGGCGAAGACCCCGTCGGCGATGCCGACCTGGCTCTCCACCAGACACGACTGGGCGACGTGCTCGATGATCCGCTCGGCGGCCGCCTCCTCACCGCCGAGGTAACGGCTCGGGCCCCGGGCGGCCACCGCACAGGCTCCGGGGCGGACCACCTCGACGCCGGCGACCAGCTCCTCCACCGCGGCGACCACCGGCTCGAACGCCCGGGCGTCCCGGCCGGGGTCGTACTCCACGACGGTGAGCTGTGGGCAGCGGCCCTGCGCCTCCCGCTTGCGCAACCCTCGGCGCACCCCCTCGGCGCGGGCCCGCTCGGAGCAGGCGACCACCCGGTTGGCGTGCAGCACAGCGACCGGGCCGGTGGCCGGCACCCCGTCGACGATCTCGGCGGCGAGCACCGGCCAGTCCGGGCACCACAGCAGCAGGGTCCGCACCGGCGAGCCGGTCACGCGGGACCGACCAGGGTGAGCGCGCCCTGGCGGACGGCGGGCGACACGGCCGGTCGGGCCACGGTCGACGGCACCGTACGAGGAATCACCCGGGTGAGCTCGTCACCGGGGAGCCAGACCTTGATCTCCTTGGGTCGGGCGGCCGCCCCGCGCCCGCGCGCCGAGACGGTGACCTCCCGGCGGCGCAGCCGGCCCCGGCCCGACCCGAGCCCTTCCCAGACCCCGCGGACCACCTGCAACGTCACGTCCGCGCCGTCCCACCGGCCGTACGGGACGAGCACACTGCCACGCTGCCGGGCCCGGGCGGCCAACCGGGTGGCGACCGAGGCGGAGACCGTGGCCGGCACGGCGGTGACCACGACGTCCACACCGTCGATCAGCGCGGCGACCACGGTGGCCCACTCGGGACCGGGGTTCGGCACCAGGGCCAGCCGGTCCAGGGCGATGCCCAACTCCGCGGCCGCGCCCGCGCCGAACGTCGGCACCCCGACCACGGCACACCACGAGCCGGCCCGGGACGCCTCGGCGAGCAGGGCCAGCACCAGCGAGGTGCCGCCGCTGCGCCGGGGTTGGCCGACGGCGACCGCGATGGTGCTGCCCCGGCGCAGGCCCCGGTTGGGCAGCAGGCCGGTCAGCTCGGGTGCCACCGGCAGCACCCGGTGACCGCCGACCGGGTCGGGTGCGCTCGCCGGGTGCACCAGATCGGCCAGTGCGGCGGAACCGACCACCATGCGGCCCGCCATTGGACCAACCCCCCGTCGTTGCTGTGGATCAGATCAGGACCGGCACGCCGGACACCGGCCGCCCGACTCCCCCCGCCGGGCGGCCGGTGTCACGGCGGGATCATGCGGCGAGGCCGTCCAGGGCCGGCTGGTGAGCCACGCCGAGCGCGGTCTCCACCACCGTGACGAACTGTTCGGCCGCACGGAGCAGGTCGTCGGCCTCCCGGGCGCTGACCACCCGGGGGATGCCGGCCTCGGCGGCGGCCCGCTTGCCGGCGCCCGCGGCGAAGAACCGGGCCCACTCGTCGAGCTCGGGGGCGACGGCGCAGAGCAGGACCCAGACGCTGGTGATCCGGTTGCGCCGGCTCGGCGCGGGTCGGGCACGGGCGGCGAGCAGTGCGGCCGCCGCGCGCAGCGCCGCCAGGTGGGCGGCCGCGTAGCGCAGGCCGTCGGGTCGGGTCTGGCCGGCTTCGGCCAACCCGAGCCGGGCCAACGTGAGGAGCTGGGCGGGGGTGCGGTGCGGCAGCACGTGCGCCGGCACCGTCGGTGCCTGAGCCGGGTTGGACGGCATGGGACTGTCTCCTCCACGTGGCCGGGGCGTCGCCCTCGGCGCGCTGGTGCCGCCGGTGGGATGCCGAGGTCGGGTGGTGCGGAGGAAGACGCACCGGGTGTGGCCGGCCGGGTGTGGATGCTTCCCCACACCACACCCGGCCGGCGTACCGGCGGGTTCGTCGCCCGCCGCCCGGGGGTCGTGGGCGGCGGGCGACGCTCCTGCCTGTCGGGACCGGGCTCGCGACTGCCCGGAAACCCAGGTGCGGCCCGCGGAGCCGCACCGGCCAGAGCTGGCGCCGCGAAACACCGCGCTCCGGCTGGTTGGAACGGGCGTTCGAGGCAATCGAACACTCGTTCTAACTGCTGCTGACAGTACACCTCCCCTCCGACGAAAATGCAACGTGTGGCGCGCCGCCATCCGCGAACTGGCCGGCTGCGGCGTGGCCGGCTGAACCCGCCGCCGGCGGACCGGGAAGAATGGCGGGATGCAGCCACACCCGAACGTACGGGCGGTGCAGGACGCGCTGGAAGGCTCCGGCGCGCTCGACGGCGCCGGCCAGCCCAGCACGGTCCGCCTGCTGCCCGACGCGGTGCACACCGCCGCGGCGGCCGCCGAGGCGCTCGGCGTCCAGGTCGGCCAGATCGCCAACTCGCTCATCTTCGACGCGGACGACGCGCCGCTGCTCGTGCTCACCTCCGGCGCGCACCGGGTGGACACCGCCGGCCTGGCCGCGTCGATCGGGGTCACCCGGCTGCGCCGGGCCACCCCCGAGTTCGTCCGGACGCACACCGGGCAGCCGATCGGCGGGGTCGCCCCGCTCGGGCACCCACGACCGCTGCGCACCCTGGTGGACACCGCGCTGGCGGCGTACCCGGAGATCTGGGCCGCGGGCGGCGTACCGCAGGCGGTCTTCCCGACCACCTACGCCGAGCTGCTGCGGGTCACCGCCGGCACCCCGGCCGAGGTGGCGTGAGCGAGCGGACCAGCGGGCACAGCAGCGATGCGCTCGCGCCGCCGGGGAGCGGTGGCGTAAGCGAGCGAACCAGCGGGCACCGCAGCGCCGTTCCGGACCTGGTCACCCTGCACGTGTGGCGGACCTCCCGCGGCGCGCTGCCCCGGGCGCTGACCCGGATGGCGGTGGACCCGGGCCGGCTGCGCGCCCTGCCGGGCGTCCGGTTCGGCAAGCTGCTGGGCACCGGGACGGGCACCAGCTTCGGGCCGGGTGACGCCGACCTGACCCGGTGGGCGGCGCTGACCGTCTGGGACTCGCCCGAAGCGGCGGCCGGCTTCGACGACTCGCCGGTCGGCAGTGCCTGGGCGCGGATCGCCCGGGCTCACGCCCGGGTCGACCTGCGGCCGCTGAGCAGCCGGGGCGAATGGTCCGGTCAGCGGCCGTTCGGCGAGCCGCCGGGCGGCCGGGTCACCGGCCCGGTGCTGGCGCTGACCAGGGCCCGGCTGCGGGCCCGTCGGGCGACCACCTTCTGGCGGGCGGTCCCCCCGGTCGCCGCCGCCCTGCGCGACGCGCCGGGGCTGCTGGCCCGGTTCGGCGTCGGCGAGGCGCCGCTGGGCTGGCAGGGCACGGTGAGCGTGTGGCGTGATCCGGCGGACCTGGTGGCGTTCGCGTACCGTCACCCGGAGCACCGGGCGGCGATCATGCGAACCCCCACCGCGGGCTGGTACGCCGAGGAGCTGTTCGCACGGTTCGAGGTGCGCGGGGTGGTCGGCGACCGGACGGTGCTCGGATGGGTCGCCGACGGCGACCCGGGAACGGCGAAGGGTGAACGGGCATGAGGTTGGTGCGCTGGACGCCGGACGATCTCGTCCGACGGCTGGACGACGTGGTGGCCGTCTACGGCGAGGCGATGGGATACCGCACCGATCTGCTGGAGGCCCGGCGCGGCTACATCGCCACCCACGTCCGCCGGCCCGGGTTCCGGGCCGTGGCCAGCCTGACCAGCGAGGGTCACCTCGCCGGCTTCGGCTACGGCTACCTGGGCGGCCCCGGGCAGTGGTGGCACGACCAGGTGCACCGGGCGCTGGACGCCCCGACCCGGCAGCGCTGGCTCACCCACTGCTTCGAGGTGGTCGAGCTGCACGTCCGGCCGCCGGCGCAGGGGCACGGCCTGGGCGCCGGCCAGCTGCGTGCCCTGCTCACCATGGCCGAGGGAGCCACCACGCTGCTGTCCACCCCGGAGGCCGACGAGCAGACCTCGCGGGCCTGGCGGCTGTACCGGCGGTTCGGCTTCGTCGACGTCCTGCGCGACTTCCACTTCCCCGGCGACGAGCGGCCGTTCGGCGTGCTCGGCCGGGATCTGCCCCTCGAGCGCCCGGCGTCATGACCCGGCGGGGGATCTCCTGGGCGCTGCTCGCCGTCCTGGTGCTCGCCCAGATCTGCTACCCGCTGACCGCCGGCGCCACCCGGGCCGGGCTCACCGTGGCCACCGTCGTGCTCGGCTGGCTTCTCTCGGTCGGCCACGCGCTGCTCAGCCGAGGGCCCCGGGCGGCGGCGGCGCTGGTCGCCGTGGCCACCGGTGGCGGGTTCGCGATCGAGGCGATCGGGGTGGCCACCGGTGTGCCGTTCGGCAGCTACGACTACTCCGGCGAGCTCGGCCCGAAGCTGGCCGGGGTGCCACTGATCATCCCCCTGGCCTGGACCTGGATGGCCTGGCCGGCGTGGCTGGCGGCGGTCCGGCTGACCGGCGGCAGCATCGGCTCGCCGGCCCTGCGGCGGGTACGCCGCATCGCGCTGGCCACGCTGGGGCTGGCCACCTGGGACCTCTTCCTCGATCCGCAGATGGTGGCCGAGGGGTACTGGGTCTGGCGGAACGCCACCCCGGCGCTGCCCGGCCTGCCCGGCATCCCGGTCAGCAACTACCTGGGCTGGCTGCTCTTCGCGGTGCTGCTGATGAGCACGCTGCGCCCGCTGGCCGGCCCGGACGCCGACCGCACCGACCACCGGGATCACCCGATGATCGCGCTCTACCTGTGGACGTACTTCTCCAGCATCCTGGCCCACGCGGTCTTCCTCGACCTGCCCGCCTCGGCGCTCTGGGGCGCGGCCGGCATGTCGGTGACCGCCGTGCCGTTGGCGGTGATCCTGCTGCGCTCCCGCGGGGCCTCCGACGCCCACCGGGAGGGTCACCTGCCGCAGCGTCCCGGCGTCGACGCGACCCGATGATCGTCCTGTTCGCCCTGCTGCTCGCCGTCGCCGCGCTGACCGGCCACACCTGGGTCAACGCCTCGCGCTGGCTGCGCCGGCCCACCGACCGACCGGACGAGGTGGGCGAGCCGGTGGCCGTGCTGCTGCCGCTGCGGGACGAGGCCGCCCGGGTCACGCCCTGCCTGCGCGCCCTGCTCGCCCAGCGCGGCGTGCCCGGGCTACGCGTCGTGGTCCTCGACGACGGGTCCACCGACGGCACCGCCGACGTGGTCCGCGCGGTGGCCGGCGGCGACCCCCGGGTCACCCTGCTCACCGGGGTCGCCCCGCCGCCGGGCTGGCTGGGCAAGCCGCACGCCTGCTGGCAGCTGGCCACCCGGGCCGACCCGGCGGCCACCGCGCTGGTCTTCGTCGACGCCGACGTGGTGCTCGCCCCGCACGCCGTGGCGGCGGCCGTCACCGAGCTGCGCGCCGCGCGGGCGACGCTGCTGTCGCCGTACCCCCGGATCGTGGTGGCGACGGCGGCCGATCGGCTGGTGCAGCCGCTGTTGCAGTGGCTCTGGCTGACCTTCCTGCCGCTGCGCGCGATGGAGCGCTCGCCGCGACCGTCGCTGGCCGCGGCGGGCGGGCAGTTCCTGGTGCTGGACCGGGCCGGCTACACCGCCGCCGGCGGGCACGCCGCGGTCGCCGACAAGATCCTGGAGGACGTCGAGCTGGCCCGGGCGGTCAAGCGGGCCGGTGGGCGGATCGCCCTGGCCGACGGCTCCCGGCTGGCCACGTGTCGGATGTACGACGACTGGCCGCAGCTGCGCGACGGGTACTCGAAGTCGCTGTGGGCGTCGTTCGGGCACCCCGGCTCGGCGGCCGCCGTGGTGGCGTCGCTGCTGCTGCTCTACACCGCCCCGCCGCTGGTCGCGGTGGTGGCTCTGGCGGCCGGCGCGCCGGGGGTGGCCGCCGTGGGCCTGGTCGGTTACCTGCTCGGGGTGGCCGGACGGGTGCTCACCGCCCGGGCGACCGGCGGCCGGTGGTGGCCCGACGCGCTCGCACACCCCGTGTCGGTCGTGGTCCTCGGTTGGCTGACGCTGCGGTCGTACCATCTGCGAAAGCGGCGCCGCCTGACCTGGCGGGGCCGCCCGGTCAGCTAGGAGGGCGCGGCATGGCGCGGATCGTGGTCGTCGGCGCCGGGGTGGGTGGCCTCGCCACCGCCGCCCGGCTGGCCGCCACCGGGCACCAGGTGACCGTCCTGGAGCGGGCCGACACGGTCGGCGGCAAGCTGGGGCGGTACGTGCACGACACCCCGGCCGGGTCGTTCCACTTCGACACCGGGCCGAGCCTGCTCACCCTGCCCGAGGTCTTCCACGACCTGTTCGAGGCGACCGGGGCGAAGCTCGACGAGTACCTGGACCTGGCCCCGCTGGACCCGATCGTCCGGCACGTCTTTCCCGGCGGCGGCCCGGCGCTGGACTCCTGCGCCGATCCGGTGGAGTTCGCCGCCCGGATCGGGGCCGCCTTCGGTGACCGGGCGGCGGCCGACTGGCAACGGCTGTGGCGCCGGGCCGCGCGGGTGTGGCACGCCTCCTCGCGGGACATCCTGCGCCGTACCGTCGACTCCCCCCGCGACCTCGCGTCGCTGGCCTGGCGGGTCGGCGACCTGGCCGCCATCGCCCCCGGCCGCACCCTGCGCGGGCTGGGCCGCCGGCACCTGTCCGACCCTCGACTGCGGATGCTGCTGGACCGGTACGCCACCTACACCGGCGCCGACCCGCGCCGGGCGCCGGCGGCCCTGGTGGCGGTCCCGTACGCCGAGCTGACCTTCGGCGGCTGGTACCTGCGCGGGGGGCTGGGCACGCTCGCCGACGCGCTGCTGACGCGCTGCCTGGACCTCGGCGTGGTCGTGCAGACCGGCGCCACGGTGACCCGGATCGACGCCGCCGGCGGCCGGGTGCACGGGGTACGCCTCGCCGGCGTCACCGCCCCGGTGCCCGCCGATGTGGTGGTGGCCAACGTGGACGCGCTCACCGTCTACCGCGACCTGCTGCCGCACGCGCGCCGGCTGGCCGGGTTGGCCGACCGCAGCCTGGCCGGTTTCGTGCTGCTGCTCGGCGTCTCCGGCAGCACCGGGCTGGCGCACCACAACGTCTTCTTTCCGCGCGACTACGACGCGGAGTTCGACGCGGTCTTCGGCGACCCGGGGCGCGGCGTACGGGCCCGGCCGGCAGCCGACCCGACGGTGTTCGTCACCGTGGCCGACGACCCGGCGGCCCGCCCGGACGGGCACGAGGCGTGGTTCGTGCTGGTCAACGCCGCCCGGCAGGGCACGGCCGGTGGCGCGGTCGACTGGCGACGCCCGGGGCTGGCCGACGCGTACGCCGACCGGATCCTGGCGGTCCTGGCGGAGCGTGGCGTGGACGTCCGCGACCGGCTGCTGTTCCGCGAGGTCCGTACCCCGGCCGACCTGGACGCGGCGACCGGCGCGCCGGGTGGCTCGATCTACGGCACCGCCGGTGGGCTGCTCCGCCCGGCCAACCGGGGCCCGGCGCACGGGCTGTGGCTGGTGGGCGGCTCCAGCCACCCCGGCGGCGGGCTGCCGATGGTGACCCTTTCCGCGCAGATCGTCGCCGACGAGATCGGTCCCGCCTGGTAGGCGCGGGGGTCAGTCGGCGTCGAGCAGCGCGCGGCGGACGGTGGAGAGCAGCTGCCCCAGACCGAAGCCGGCCAGCAGCACCCACACCGCGGCCGCCATGGTGATGGTGCCGGCGGCCAGGTCCGGCTCGATCAGCCCGGCCAGCCCGGCGACCAGCAACCCGGCCAGCGCCACCGAGACCCGGGTGGGGCGTTCGCCCACGGTCACCGCGCCGATCTCGCGCATGCCGGCGGAGACCGCCCGGGCCCGGGTGTACTCGTGCAGCCAGGACAGCGCGCCGCCCGCGACCACCAGCGCGCCCGGCGCGCCGACCAGCCAGAACGCCAGCAGCCACGCCACCTCTCCGAGCCGGTCGGCCACGGAGTCGTAGACGTAGCCGAGCCGGGTGGTGCGGCCGGTGGCCACCGCCACCGCCCCGTCCACGCTGTCCGCCACGGCGGCGAGCAGCACGAACAGCGCGCCGAGGAACGGACCGTCCGCCTGCCGGGTCACCAGCAGCGGTACGCAGAAGCAGAGCAGCACCCCGGCCACGGTGACCGCCGTGGGGCTGACCCGCAGCCGGCCCAGCACGTACCCGACGTGGTACGCGAGCCGCAGCCAGGCGCGCACCACCGGCGCGGCCGTACGGGGGTCGAACCCGCCGTGCAGCCGCGCCCACGCCGTGGCGTACTGGTCCCAGTTCAGCTGTGTGCCCACCACGGATCAACCGTCGTGCCGGGCGTCAGGTGTCGCGTGCCCTGCGATCACATCCGCGCGCCGACCTTGAGGTTCTGCCAGACCTCGCGGGTCGCGGTGGACCGGTTGAGGGTGATGAAGTGGATTCCCGGGACGCCCTCGTCCAGCAGCCGACGGGACATCTCGCTGGCCTGTTCGATGCCGAGCAGGCGGACCGCCTCCGGGTCGTCGGCGACCCGCTCGAAGCGCGCCGCGAGCGCCGGCGGGAAAGGCGCCCCGGACAGCTGCACGGACCGCTCGATGGTGCTGATCTGGGTCACCGGCATCACTCCGGCGAGGATCGGGGTGTCGCAGCCGGCGGCCGCCACCCGGTCACGCAGCCGCAGGTAGTCGTCGGCCTCGAAGAACATCTGTGTGATCGCGAACTCGGCGCCGGCCCGGCACTTGCGGACGAAGTGCGCGGTGTCGCTGGCCACGTCGGGTGAGCGGGGGTGCTTGTACGGGAAGGCCGCCACGCCCACGCTGAAGTCACCGGCGTCCCGCACGAGGCGTACCAGGTCCTCGGCGTAGTCCACGCCCTGGGGGTGGCGGACCCACTCGCCGCCGGGGTTGCCCGGCGGGTCGCCGCGCACCGCCAGCACGTTGCGCACCCCCACCCCGGCGAGCCGGCCGATCACGTGCCGCAGCTCGGCGACGGAGTGGTTGACCGCCGTCAGGTGGGCCATCGGCAGCAGCGTGGTGTCGGTGGCGATCCGCTCGGTGACCGACACGGTGGTGTCCCGGGTCGAGCCGCCCGCGCCGTAGGTGATCGACACGAACGACGGGCGCAGCGACTCCAGCTCGCGGATCGCCTGCCAGAGCAGCCGCTCCCCCGCCTCGGTCTTGGGCGGGAAGAACTCGAACGAGAAGGTCGGCTGACGGTCACGGATGAGCTCCCCGATCGCCGGCTGCGGATTGGGGAGTACCGAGGGAAGACCGAGCGCCACGACCCGACTCTAGCGGGCGGCGGCGGCACGCCCCAGGCGCTTCCCACGGCGTCCCACGGATCGACGGATCCGCGGGCGCGACCGATCGTCGGCGCCGCCCCGCGCGCCCCGGGCCGGTGGGCGGAAAGCCGTCGTACCCACGGGGTAGTAATGGGTGGCGCGGGCG
>NZ_RCVI01000322.1:0-17838 GCF_003667455.1 Micromonospora sp. CV4
GTCATGGCGGAGGGGAAACGCCCGGTCACATTCCGAACCCGGAAGCTAAGCCCTCCAGCGCCGATGGTACTGCACTCGTGAGGGTGTGGGAGAGTAGGACGCCGCCGGACAATCTTTCAGAAAGGGCGACCCTCAGGGGTGGCCCTTTCTGCATGCCCCGCATCCATGCGAGGTTGATCGACTTCTGCATGCCCCATCACGTCGGGTTGATCGACCTCGGCATGCCCGTATCCATGCGCGGTTGATCGACTCGGGATCCCGGAAACCGCGGTATCGGGGCTCGTTTGCTGCCCCGATATCCCTGCAACCGAGTCGATCACGAGGCCCGGCCGGTCGGTGGTCCGGGCGAGGGACGAGGGCCCCCGGGCGGTCGGCGGCTTGAGCGAGGGACGAGGGGCCCGGGCGGTCGGTGGTCCGGGCGAGGGACGAGGGCCCCCGGGCGGTCGGTGGCCTGAGCGAGGACGAGGCGCCCTGGCGGGTCGGTGGCCGGAGCGGTCGGCGGCGTGAGCGGTCCGTGGCCTGGGGGCGGCTGGCGGCCTGGGGTCAGTCCCGGGTCTGCATGCCGGCGCGCAGGTTGCGCAGTAGGCCGCCGGCATCGGCGACCGAGCGCCCCGGGAACATCGCCATCACCACGCTGCCGTGGTCCGCCCAGCCACACACGGCGAAGTCGCCGCCCTCACCGCTGGTGTTGCCGCACTTCATCACGCCGCCCAGCTCGCCCGCGGACACCTCGCGCAGGCCGGTCACCTTGCCGGTCTCGTCGGACATCAGGCCGAAGAGGCTGTCCAGGTCACGCTCCGGCTGCCACAGCAGGGTGGTGCCACCGAAGATGAGCACCGACCGCTTGTCGTCGGCCGGGTCCCGGTAGACCGTGCCGAAGCTGCGGTCCAGCTCGATGTCGGCGGCCAGGCCGCTGCGCAGGTAGTCCGCCGTGCTCTTCGCCCGTTCGCTGTCGTCCCGGGTGAGGCCGGCCACCCGGTCGGGTGAGGTCAGCCGGGTGTCCTTCTGCTGTGCCACCCGCCACCCGGCGGCGCCCAGCACGCCCGCGCCGGCCAGGCCGACGACCAGCGCGACCGCCCAGCCGATCCGACGCCGGCGGGGCCACCCGCCACGCGGTTCGTCGGGATCGCCCCCGGGGTCCCGGGTGCTCAGCTGGATCGGCTCCTCGGTCAGCTCGACCGGCTCGCGACCGTCGTCGAGCGGGCGCTCAGTGAGATGTGCGTCGGACATAGCCGACACCGTACGCGAATGGCAGGTGGCGCACGTCGGGTCCGCGGAAGCCCTCCGTAGACTTTCACGGGTGACCGACAGACTCGATGCCCGACGCCCCGACGCCCCCACCCTGGCCGGCCAGTACCAGCCCGCCGAGGTAGAGCAGCGACGGTACGAGCAGTGGGTAGCCGCCGGGCACTTCCGGGCTTCCGCCGACAGTGACAAGCCGCCGTTCACCATCGTCATCCCGCCGCCGAACGTCACCGGCTCGCTGCACATGGGCCACGCGTTCGAGCACACGCTGATGGACGCGCTCACCCGGCGTAAGCGGATGCAGGGCTTCGAGGCCCTCTGGCTGCCCGGCATGGACCACGCCGGCATCGCCACCCAGAACCTGGTCGAGCGTCAACTCGCCGGCGAGGGCCTCTCCCGGCACGACCTCGGGCGGGAGAAGTTCGTCGAGCGGGTCTGGCAGTGGAAGGCCGAGTCCGGCGGCGCCATCCTCGGCCAGATGCGGCGCCTCGGTGACTCCGTCGACTGGGACCGTGAGCGCTTCACCATGGACGAGGGCCTGACCCGTGCCGTCCAGACGATCTTCAAGAAGCTCTTCGACGAGGGCCTCATCTACCGGGCCAACCGGATCATCAACTGGTGCCCGCGCTGCCTGACCGCGCTCTCCGACATCGAGGTCGAGCACACCGACGACGACGGTGAGCTGATCTCCATCCGGTACAGCGACGAGGTCGTCGTGGCGACCACCCGGGCCGAGACGATGCTGGGTGACACCGCCGTCGCGGTGCACCCGGACGACGAGCGGTACCAGCACCTGATCGGCACCGAGGTCGAGCTGCCGCTGACCGGCCGCCGCATCCCGATCGTCGCCGACGCGCACGTCGACCCGTCGTTCGGCACCGGCATGGTGAAGGTGACCCCGGCGCACGACCCCAACGACTTCGAGATCGGCCAGCGCCACGACCTGCCCGCGCTGACCGTGATGGACGAGCGCGGCGTGATCACCGTGGCCGGCCCGTTCGAGGGGCTGGACCGTTTCGAGGCCCGTCCCGCGATCGTGGCCGCGCTGCGCGAGCAGGGCCGGATCGTGGCCGAGAAGCGGCCGTACGTTCATGCGGTCGGGCACTGCTCGCGGTGCAAGACGACCGTCGAGCCGCGGCTGTCGTTGCAGTGGTTCGTCAACACCGCCCCCCTGGCCCAGGCCGCCGGCGACGCCGTCCGCGACGGCCGGGTCCGCATCGAGCCGGCCGAGCTGGCGAAGCGCTACTTCGCCTGGGTCGACAACATGCACGACTGGTGCATCTCGCGCCAGCTGTGGTGGGGGCACCGCATTCCGGTCTGGTACGGCCCGGCGGGCGAGATCGTCTGCGTCGGCCCGGACGAGCAGCCGCCGACCGGGGACGGCTGGCACCAGGACGAGGATGTGCTGGACACCTGGTTCTCCAGCGCGCTCTGGCCGTTCTCCACCCTCGGCTGGCCGGAGCAGACCCCGGACCTGGCCAAGTTCTACCCGACCAGCGTGCTGGTCACCGGCTACGACATCCTCTTCTTCTGGGTCGCCCGGATGATGATGTTCGGCCTGTACGCGATGGACGGCCGGCAGCCGTTCGACGTGGTGGCGCTGCACGGCATGGTCCGCGACGAGCACGGCAAGAAGATGTCCAAGTCGTTCGGCAACGTGGTCGACCCGCTGGACTGGATCGACCGGTTCGGCGCCGATGCCACCCGGTTCACCCTGGCCCGCGGCGCGAACCCCGGCCAGGACGTCCCGGTCAGCGAGGACTGGTGCCAGGGCTCGCGCAACTTCTGCAACAAGCTCTGGAACGCCACCCGGTTCGCGCTGATGAACGGGGCGCACACCACGGGTGACCTGCCCGCCGCCGAGCAGCTCTCCACCGTCGACCGGTGGATCCTGTCCCGGCTGTCGCACGTCACCGCCGAGGTGGACGAGCAGTTCGAGTCGTACGAGTTCGCCAAGGTGTGCGACCTGCTCTACCACTTCGCCTGGGACGACGTCTGCGACTGGTACGTCGAGTTGAGCAAGCCGGTGCTCGCCGAGGGCGGCGAGCGGGCCGAGACCACCCGTCGGGTGCTCGGGCACGTGCTGGACCAGCTGCTGCGGCTGCTGCACCCGGTCATCCCGTTCGTCACCGAGGAGCTGTGGCTCGCGCTCACCGGCGGCGAGACGGTGCAGACCGCCACCTGGCCGGTGGCCGACCGTGCGCTGATCGACGACGCCGCCGAGGCGGAGCTGGTCAGTGTGCAGCGGGTGGTCACCGAGATCCGCCGGTTCCGGTCCGACCAGGGCCTGCGCCCCACCCAGCGGGTGGCCGCCCGGCTGGAGGGGCTCACCGGCGCCGGCATCGCGGACCACGAGCCGCTGATCCGCTCACTGGTGCGGCTGGACCCGGCCGGCGAGGACTTCCAGGCCAGCGCCACGCTGGCCATGCCCGGGGCGGTCGGTGTCGCGTTGGACACCCGGGGGTCGATCGACGTGGCCGCCGAGCGGGCCCGGCTGACCAAGGACCGCGCCGCCGCCGAGAAGGAGGTCGCGCAGGCTCGGGCGAAGCTCGACAACCCGGCCTTCATCGGCAAGGCCCCCGAGCCCGTCGTCGCGAAGATCCGCGATCGGCTGGCCACCGCCGAGGCCGACCTGGTCCGGATCGACGCTGCTCTGGAGACGCTTCCCTCGTGACCGACCGTTCCGATTTCGCCGCCGTCGAGGCCGAGCTGGCCGCCCGCGGCTTCACCCGCATGGTCTTCGAGCTGGACCGGATCGAGTCTCTGCTCGACCTGCTCGGCAGCCCGCAGCGGGCGTATCCCTCGATCCACCTGACCGGCACCAACGGCAAGACCTCCACCGCACGAATGATCGACTCGCTGCTCCGGGCGTTCGGGCTGCACACCGGCCGGTACACCAGCCCGCACCTGGAGACCGTCCGGGAGCGGATCAGCCTGGACGGCGAGCCGGTCAGCGAGGAGCGGTTCGCCGCGGTGTACCGGGAGATCCGCCCGCTGGCCGAGCTGGTCGACGCGCGGTCGGACGAGCCGCTCACGTACTTCGACATGACCACCGCGCTGGCGTTCGCCACGTTCGCCGACGCGCCGGTCGACATCGCGGTGGTCGAGGTGGGCCTCGGCGGCGCCGAGGACGCCACCAACGTCATTCAGGCCGGGGTCTGCGTGATCACGCCGATCGCGTTGGACCACACCGAGTGGCTCGGCGACACGCTCCAGGACATCGCGCTCGCCAAGGCCGGCATCATCCACCCGGGCGCCACCGTGATCGCGGCGGCGCAGGAGGAGGAGGCGGCGGGTCCGCTGCTCGACCGCTGCGCCGAGGTCGGGGCCACCATCGCCCGGGAGGGCGCCGAGTTCGGCGTCCTGCGCCGGGAGATCGCGGTCGGTGGGCAGGTGCTCAGCCTCCAGGGCCTGGGCGGCGTCTACGACGAGGTGTTCATTCCGCTGCACGGCGCGCATCAGGCGCAGAACGCTGCGGTGGCACTCGCCGCGGTGGAGGCGTTCCTGGGTGCCGGGGCCCGGCGGCAGTTGGACATCGAGGCGGTCCGGGAGGGTTTCGCCACGGCCAGTTCTCCGGGGCGGCTGGAGCGGGTACGCAACGCCCCGACCATCCTGCTGGACGGCGCGCACAATCCGCACGGCATGGCGGCCACCGTGACCGCGCTCCAGGAGGAGTTCGCGTTCAGCAAGCTGGTGGCGGTCGTCGGCGTGCTCGCCGACAAGGACGCGCCCGGTCTGCTGGAGCTGCTGGAGCCGGTCGTCGACCTGGTGGTCGTCACCCGCAACAGTTCGCCGCGGGCGATGCCGGCGGCGGAACTCGCGGCGCTGGCCGTGGAGATCTTCGGCGAGGAGCGGGTCGAGGTGGCCGAGGAGATGCCGGATGCGATCGAGACCGCGGTGGCGCTGGCCGAGGAGGACGTCCCGGGTGAGCTCAGCGGCGTCGGGGTGCTGGTCACGGGGTCGGTGGTGACGGTGGCCGACGCCCGTCGGCTGCTGAAGCGATGACCGACCCGGAGCGGGACCCCCGCACCAGCGAGCAACCGCCAGCGGACCAACCCGCCGACGGGTCGGCGGGCGAGCAGCCCACCGCCGGGCAGCCCCGGCCGTCGGGGCTGCGCAACCCGGAGCGCGCGGTACGCGGCCTGGGCGCCGGGACGCTCAGCCTGGAGGCGCTGGTGCTGGTGCTGGCCATCCAGCCGATCCGCGTGGTCGGCGGTGACCTGGGCGGGCCCGCGATCGCCGTGGTGGTGGCCCTGGCGGTGGCCGCCATCGGGCTCGCCGGCGTGATGCGCCGCCCGTGGGCCTGGCACGCCGGCACCGTGCTCCAGGGCCTGCTGATGCTGGCCGGTCTACTGCACTGGTCGTTGTTCGCGCTGGGTGTCATCTTCGCCCTGGTCTGGGCGTACGCGCTGCACGTCCGCCGGGTCATCCTCGGCTGACGGTCGGCCCGCCGACGGTCAGGCGTCGGCGCGTTCGCGCCACTGGGTGAGGGCGATGCCGTGGCCGTCCGGGTCGCGGAACGCCGCCGCCCACACCTCCAGCCGGGTGCCGCGGTTGACGACGCGGGGCGCGTACGTGAAGCGGACCCCCGAGCCGCGCAGTCGCCCGTACGCCGCCTCGATGTCGTCCACCTCAAGGTTGACGTGCACCAGCCGGCGGCTGATCGGCGCCGCGCCGGTCACCTCGCGCAGCACCAGGCGGGTCGTGCCGGAGGCGAGCACGGCGTTACCGGCGCCCTGGTCGACCTCGGTGAAGCCGAGCACGTCCCGGTAGAAGTCGAGCGACCGGGACAGGTCGGTGACCAGGAGCGTGAGGCCCACCCCGCTGATCGGGGCGGCCGGGTCGGCGGCGGCTTCCGTGTCGTACCCGAAGATCGCCTCGTCCAGTTCCTCGGCGGTGACGGTCTCGCGCGCCGCGCCGGGCGGGGTGGGATCGTCCAGCGGCAGGTCGAGCGGGTCCAACGGGTCCGTCAGGCCCGCAGCGGACCGCTGTGCCGGAGGCGGGTCGAAGCGCTGCGCGGGAGGCGGGTCGAAGCGGTCCTCGGCGGGTGGGGCGGGCCGGTCGTCCTCCGGCTGGTCGAAGCGCTCCTCGGCGGGCGGACGCGGCGCGGGGGTGGCCCGCCGGGGCAGCCCGCTGCCGGCGGACTGGGCGCCGACCGGCTGCTCGACGACGACGCCCTCCAGCACCACCGGGCCGCCGGGGCTCTGGTGCACCACCACCGGCTCGCGTTCCTCGGGGGGCGCGACGTCCAGGTCGTCCCGGAGCGGGTCGGGACCGGTCGGGTCGGGGTACGGGTCGCCGAGCGGGTCGCGGAAGTCGTCGTCCGGCGCGCGATCGGCCCACGGCGGGGCGTCCTGCTGGATCAGCATCTCGTCCACGGCATCGGCGTCGGCGAACTCGGGTGGCAGGTCGGCGACGGCAGCGGCGGTCTCGGCGTGGGTGGGCACCTCGTCCCAGAGGACCTTGACGTGCCGCTGATCGTCCAGCGCGACCCGGATCGGCAGGGTCTGGCCCAGCGACGGCCACTTGGCGACCGGCACCCGCGGTTCGATGATCTTCTTGGAGCGGGGCGGCAGACCGGGGGCGTCGATCACCAGTTGCAGCTCGCAGCGGCCGAACGCGTACTGGGTGGGTGGTTCGGAGGCGCTGTGCACGTGCCCGACGCCGACCACCCAGGTGCGCCCACCGCCGCGTACGGTGGCCAGCGCGATCGCCAGCACCAGCAGGGCGATCCCGAGCGCCACGATGGCCCAGCTGGTCATGCCCAGCCCGAAGAGGACGACGAACGTGGCCACGGTGCCCAGCACCGTGCCGATCAACTTGCGTACCGGCGCGATGGGTCGGTTCCCGCCATTCGCCACAGTGGACCTCCCGGGGTCAGGGCCAGGCTAGGCCGGTTCGGCCACCGGAGGAAAGACCGGCCGCCGCGCCGGCGCCGGGACCGGGTCGCTAGGCTGACCGTACCGATCCCGAGCGTTCAGCGCGTACAGGAGGAACCCAGCGTGTCCAGCAACAGCCCGGATGAGCGCAGCCTCGTTCTGATCAAGCCCGACGCGGTCCGCCGCGGCCTGGTCGGCGAGGTCCTCTCCCGCTTCGAGCGCAAGGGGCTGCGGATCGACGCGATGGTGCACCGGACGATGGACGCCGCGCTCGCCGACGAGCACTACGCCGAGCACGTCGACAAGGCTTTCTACCCGCCGCTGAAGGACTTCATGACCGGCGGTCCGCTGGTCGCGCTGGTGCTCTCCGGCGACCAGGTCATCGAGGTTGTTCGCGGGCTGGTCGGCGCGACCGACGGGCGCAGGGCCGCCGCCGGCACCATCCGGGGCGACCTGTCGCTGTCCAACCGGGAGAACCTGGTGCACGCCTCGGACTCGCCGGACAGCGCCAAGCGCGAGATCGCGCTCTGGTTCCCCGAGCTGGGCTGACGCGTTGCCCGAGCTGGGCTGACGCGCACCGGCCCGGGGCCGACCGACGACGCCCGGCTCAGCCGACCGCCGGCACCTTCGCCGGGTTGCCGACCACGTAGATCCCGGTGATCCGTCCGTCGGCCGCGGCGATGGTCAGCGTGTACCGACTGCCGTCCGCGCGGGTGACCAGCATCGCGGGTTCCCCGTTGAGCTCGACCGGATCCATGGTGACCCGGTGACGCGGGCCGTAGACCCCGGCGTAGAACCGGGCGATCCGGTCCGCGCCGGTGACCGGGTTGAGGGCGGCCCGCACCCGACCGCCACCGTCGTTCCACGCGGTGGCGTCGGCGGCCACCAGCTCGGTGAGCCTCGCCAGGTCACCGTCGCGGGCGGCGGCGAGGAACGCTTCCAGCAGCCGCTCCCGCTCCGGGCGGCTGGCGGTGAACCGGCGCTGCTCCTGTCGTACCCGGGCGGTCGCGCGGTGGTGCAGTTGGCGGCAGTCCTCGGGGGTCCGGTCCAGGATCTCGGCGATCTCGGCGTACGGCAGGTCGAAGGCGGTGTGCAGGACGTACACCGCGCGCTCCGGCGGGGTGAGCCGCTCCAGCACGTGCAGCAGCGCGGTGGAGAGCGAGTCGCGCAGCTCCGCGCGGTCCAGCGGCCCGAACGGCGAGGGCGTGGTCGGGACCGGCTCGGGCAACCACGTCCCGACGTACGTCTCACGCGACGCCTGCCGGACGCGCAGCCGGTCCAGCGCCAGGCGGGTGACCACCCGGGACAGGTAGCGGCGGGGCTCGGCCACCGTCGACCGGTCCACGCCGACCCAGCGCAGGTACGTCTCCTGGAGCACGTCCTCCGCGTCGTGCCGGCTGCCGAGCAGCCGGTAGGCGAGCCCGAGCAGCATCGGCCGGTGCGCCTGGAGCGCACCGGCCGCGTCTGCCGCCTCGGTCCTCACGCCTGAGCCGGAGGCTCCAACCGCAGGGTCACCCCGATCCGATTCCACACGTTGATTGTGGCAATCGCCATGACGAGGTCGGCCAGTTCCTTCTCCGACCAGACCTTCGCGGCGGCGTCCCACACCTCATCCGACACACCGTGCTCGCCGAGCCGCGTGACCGCGTCGGTGAGGTCCAGCGCGGCCCGCTCCCGCTCGTCGAAGAACGGGGACTCCCGCCAGGTGGCCACCGCGAACAGCCGCCGGCTCGACTCGCCGTCGGCGAGCGCGTCCCGGCTGTGCATGTCCACGCAGTACGCGCACCCGTTGAGCATCGACGCCCGCAGCTTGATCAGCTCCAGGACGGTGTGGTCGACGTTCGACTGGACGTACTTCTCCAACCCCATGACGGCCTGGTACGCCTTCGGCGCCACCTCGCCAGGGTTCATCCGCTGCACGACTACCTCCCCTGTTCGGTTTCGACACCCGTACGACGGATGGGCCGGGGCGGACCGTGACAGCCGTGGCTGTGACTCCGGTCATGCCGGCACGGCGCGGCGGTCAGAGGGTGTCGAGGGAGGCGCGGCGGCGGGACTCCGCCTCGAAGAGCTTGAGCAGGGTGGCGGCGAGGACCGCGTAGCCGACGGCGATGGCCAGTTCGGCGGCGAGCGGGGGCGCGGCGGCGCCGAAGCCCTCGCCGGCGACCAACCGGCGGGCCGCCTCGGCGGCGTGGGTGATCGGTAGCAGCTCGCCGGTGACGCGCATCCAGGCGGGCAGCCCGGCGGCGGGCACGTTGACCCCGGTGAGCAGGAGCAGCAGCGCCACCGAGACGTTGGAGACCAGCCAGACGTCGCGGAACCGCAGCCCGATCGCGCCCAGGGTCAGGCCGAAGAAGCCGCAGGCGAGCGCCGCGACCGCCAGGGCCAGCAGCAGTCCCGGCAACGCGTCGACCGGCACCCGCAGGCCGAGCAGCAGCGACGCCGCGGTGAGGGTGGTCACCGCGATCAGCAGGCCGTTCGCGGCGTACGGCAGGACGCGGCCGAGGAAGACCGCGGTGCGGCTGCGCGGCGAGAGCAGCACGTGCCCGAGCGTGCCGAAGCGCCGCTCGTTGGACACCGCCATGGTGCCGCCGAACACGCAGGCCAGCGAGGCCGCCAGCACGGCGTTGCCGGTGATGTAGAAGCCGTCGTCGGCGACCCCGAGCTGCCGGCCCAGGTAGGCGAAGAACAGCAGCTGGAACAGTGGGCCGACGAGCAGCGTGCCGACGAACATCGCCGGGGTGGTCCAGTTGAACAGGGCGCGGTAGGCGATCACGCCACCGACGCCGATCAGGCGGAGCAGTGCGGTCATCGTCGCCTCCTCAGGCCAGGGCGAGGGTGGCCGCCGCGCGGGCCCGCCGCTCGACGTGGGTCATCATGATCGCGCCGAGCGCCAGGCACGCCAGGCTGATCGCCAGGCAGATGCCGAGGGACGGCCAGGTGGGTCCGCTGCCGGTGGCCGCCTCGCGTACCGCTCGCGCTCCCCAGGTGGTGGGCAGCACGGCGGCGATCGGGCCGGTCCAGCCGGGCAACGCGGTGATCGGCACGAGCATCCCGGAGACCAACCAGATCGGATACTCCAGCGTGTTGGTCAGCGCGTTGGCGTTGCGCAGCAGCACGAACGTGGAGGCGAGCAGCAGCCCGAACATGCCGAGTCCGATGATGCAGCCGGGTACCGCGACCGCGAACGCCAGCGGGTGGGCGAAGGTCAGCGGGATGCCGTACAGCAGGCGGCCCCAGGCCAGCGTGGCCACCATGGCGTACGTGCCGGTGAGCGCGGTGGCCAGCGTGATCGGCAGCACCACCAGGGCCGGCGGCCGGGGCGCCAACATGATCATCTCCAGGGTGCCCTGCCAGCGCTGGTTCTGGATCGCGCCACCCGAACCGAACAGCACCGACGACCAGACGCCCATCAGCCCCGCCCCGACCGCGGCCTCCAGCAGCCGGCCCGGCTCGCCGCCGGCCCGGAACAGGTAGACGGCCAGGGTCGCCTGCACCACCGGCACGATCAGCGCGGTGGCGATCTCGAACGGCGACCGGCTGAGCTGCTTGGCGTGCAGCAGCGCCCCGACGGCGATCATCCGCAACGTCCTCACACCGCCACCGCCTCGACCGGGCGAGCCTGCGCGTCGACCCGGTTCACGATCGCCACGTACGCGTCCTCCAGCGTGGGCTGCCGGGCGGTGACCCGGCCCAGCCGGACCCCGTCCAGCGCGCGCAACACGTCCGCCTGCACGTCCACCCCCGCGTCGGACTGCACCGTCAGCACCTGCGCCGCACCGGTGACGACCACGCTGGCCTCGCGTACCCCCGGCAGGGCGTGGATCACCGCGAGCTGGGCGTCACCCACCCCGTACGCCTCCACCTCCAGCACCTGCCGGCCGTCGGCGTGGTGCCGCAGCTCGGCGGGCGTGCCGAGGGCCTGGATCGTGCCGTTCGCGATCACCGCGATCCGGCCGCACAGCTCGTCCGCCTCAGCCATGTAGTGCGTGGTGAGCAGGACGGTGGTGCCGGTGGCGGCGAGGTCCGCCACGGTCTGGCGCAGCTCCCGGGCCGCCACCGGGTCCACCCCGATCGACGGCTCGTCGAGGAAGAGCACCCGCGGCCGGTGCAGCAGACCCCGGGCGATGTGCAGCCGCTGGCGCATGCCCCGGGAGTAGCCCTCCACCCGGTCGTTCTCCCGGCCGCTCAGCCGGACCAGGTCGAGCAGCTCGGCGATCCGCCGTTTCTGCTCCCGCCCGGGCACGCCGTACAGCTCGGCGAAGTAGCGCAGGTTGTCCCGCGCGGAGAGCCGGTCGTAGAGCCCCCGGTCACCGCCGAAGACGTACCCGATCCGTCGGCGTACTTCCCGGGTCTGCCGGACCACGTCGAAGCCACAGATCCGGGCCTCGCCGGCGGTCGGGATGAGCAGCGTGTTCAGCAGCTTGATCGTGGTGGTCTTGCCAGCGCCGTTCGGCCCGAGCAGGCCGAACAGCTCCCCGTTGCCGACCGTCAGGTCGACGCCGCGGACCGCCTCCACCTCCCGGCGCTGTGGTCGTAACCATCCGGTCCGGCTGCGGTACGTGCGGCGCAGCCCGACCGCCTCGATCGCGTGTTCGCTCATGCCCGGAGGTTAGGAGCGAGCGGGGCGCACGGGAAACGAATTCGGATCCGGCCGAATGCTCAGGCCGGAACGGCGGCCGGCTCGTCGCCGATCAGCTGCACCAGGGCCAGGCCGGCCGGTTCCAGGCCGTACAGCACCCGCCGGCCCACCCGGCGGCGGTGCACCACGCCGGCGGTGAGCAACGCGGACAGCTGCTCGGAGACGGTGCTCGGCGCCAGCCCGAGGGTGGCGGCGAGGCCGGCGGTGGTGGCCGGTCGGGTCAGCGCCCGCAACACCTGGGCGCGTCCCCGCCCGACGAGGACCGCCAGCCGGTCGATGGCCGGCTCCGCCGCGGGCCTGTCGGCGTCGGGCCGATCGGCCAGCAGCACCGAGCCCCGGGCCTGGTACGAGACCGCGAGGATCTCCGGGTGATCGGTGGAGTGGGTGAGCGCTCCCCGGGAGAAGATCAACGGGATCAGCAGCAGCCGCTGGTCGACCGCGGTGAACCGCGCCTCGGACGGCTTGACCAGGGTCAGCACCGGCCTCTCCCAGCGCACCCGCTCGTGCAGGTCGGCCAGCAGCGCGTCCGGGCCGTGCGCGGCGAGCGCCCGCGCCCGGTGCAGCACCTCCTCGTCCAGCGCCGCCCGCATCGCCGGCCACCAGGGCGCGATCGCCGCGTCCCAGTACGCCTGGAGCCCGTCGGCGAGCCGGTCCAGGGCCGCCTGACGGTCGGTGACGAACGGCCGCAACCAGCCCGGCAGGTCATCGGGACGGTGGTAGCGGGGGATCTGCTCGGCGATCACCGAGGCCGGCGTGGCCCGGAGCACGGCCAACTCCTCGGCGATGGTCGGGCTCGCGGTGGGCGGTACCGGACCGAGGAAGTCCGGATACCACGGGCCGGTGGCCGAGTAGAGCTTCAGCGCGGCCGCGTCGGGCAGTTCGGCGAGCGCCCGACGGGCGTGCCGCGCCCAGCTCGTGTACGGCCAGGGCGCCTCGTCCGGGTACCGGTCGAGCAGGTAGAGGCTGCACTTGGCCTCCCAGAGCGGGCTGGTCGCGATCCGGGTGCGGGTCAACGTCGGCTCGTCCAGCTCGATCCGGATCACCCGGCCAGCGTAGGTGGTGGCCGGCGGCGGGATTACTCGGCGGCGGACCGGTGGGCGGGTCGAGTATCGTTGAGCACCGTAAGGCGATGACCCGGCCATCACCGGTGAGCCTCCGGAAGAACAGCCGGGCAACCGGCCCAGTAGAACCGGACGGGTCCGGCCCGTCACAGCCGGCCAATGAGCGGGCGGTCGATCCTGACCGCCAAGCGGGGTGGTACCGCGGGCCACCCGGGGAGCGTCGTCGAGGCGTACCCCGGAAGGTTCGTCCTCGCAGACCCACCGATGAGTGAGCTGCGAGGAGAGCGACCCCCGATGGCCTATCCGTTGCACGACCCGACCGCCGCCGGTGTCCCGGCGAGCCCGGACCTGCCCGCGGTCGAGCGCCGGGTGCTGGAGCACTGGACGGCCGACAAGACCTTCGAGGCGTCGGTGGAGGCCCGCCCGGCCGGCGACGACGGCAAGAACGAGTACGTCTTCTACGACGGCCCGCCGTTCGCCAACGGCCTGCCGCACTACGGCCACCTCTTCACCGGCTACGTCAAGGACGTGGTGCCCCGCTACCAGACCATGCGCGGTCGGCACGTCGAGCGGCGCTTCGGTTGGGACTGCCACGGCCTGCCCGCCGAGGTGGTGGCCGAGAAGCAGCTCGGCATCACCAGCAAGGCGGAGATCATCGACCTGGGCGTGGCCCGGTTCAACGAGGCCTGCCGCACCTCGGTGCTGGAGTTCACCCAGGACTGGGAGCGGTACATCAACCGGCAGGCCCGCTGGGTCGACTTCACCAACGACTACAAGACGCTCGACCTGGACTACATGGAAAGCGTCATGTGGGCCTTCAAGACCCTGCACGACAAGGGTCTGATCTACGAGGGCTTCCGGGTGCTGGCGTACTGCTGGCGCTGCGAGACGCCACTGTCGAACACCGAGACCCGGATGGACGACGTCTACCGGGACCGGCACGACCCGACCCTGTCCGTGTGGTTCGGGCTGACCCCGGACGACTCCGCGCCGGAGCTGGTGCGCGGGCCGGTCAAGCTGGGCGTCTGGACCACCACGCCGTGGACCCTGCCGTCCAACCTGGCGCTCGCCGTCGGCCCCGACATCGAGTACGCGGTGCTGGAGCGCGACGGGGAGCGGTTCGTCGTCGGCGCGGCACGGCTGGCCGCGTACGCCAAGGAGCTGGAGGGGTACGAGCAGGTCGGCACGGTGTACGGCCGTGACCTGGTCGGCCGCCGCTACACCCCGCTGTACGACTTCCTCGTCGAGCAGGCCGGGGAGACCGCCTACCAGGTGCTCGGCGCGGAGTTCGTCACCACCGAGGACGGCACCGGGATCGTGCACCTGGCCCCGGCGTTCGGTGAGGACGACCAGAACGTCTGCAACGCCGCCGGCATCCCCACCGTCGTCACGGTCGACGACCACACCCGGTTCACCGCGCTGGTGCCGCCGTTCCAGGGCGAGCAGGTCTTCGACGTCAACAAGCCGGTGATCCGGGAGCTCAAGGAGCGGGGGGTGGTGCTCAAGCAGGACACCTACACCCACTCGTACCCGCACTGCTGGCGCTGCGAGACTCCGCTGGTCTACAAGGCGGTGTCGTCGTGGTTCGTGGCCGTGACGCAGTTCCGGGACCGGATGGTCGAGCTGAACCAGCAGATCAACTGGACGCCGGGGCACATCAAGGACGGCTCGTTCGGCAAGTGGCTGGCCAACGCCCGGGACTGGTCGATCAGCCGGAACCGGTTCTGGGGCTCGCCGATCCCGGTCTGGAAGTCCGACGACCCGAACTACCCGCGGCTGGACGTCTACGGCTCGCTGGCCGACATCGAACGGGACTTCGGCGTACGCCTCAGCGACCTGCACCGGCCGGCGGTGGACGAGCTGGTCCGCCCCAACCCGGACGACCCGACCGGCAAGTCGATGATGCGCCGGGTGCCGGAGGTGCTGGACTGCTGGTTCGAGTCCGGCTCGATGCCGTTCGCCCAGGTGCACTATCCGTTCGAGAACGCCGACTGGTTCGAGCACCACTACCCGGGCGACTTCATCGTCGAGTACATCGGGCAGACCCGCGGCTGGTTCTACACCATGCACGTGCTGGCCACCGCGCTGTTCGACCGGCCGGCGTTCCGCAACTGCCTGAGCCACGGCATCCTGCTCGGCTCGGACGGGCGCAAGATGTCCAAGAGCCTGCGCAACTACCCGGACGTCTACCACGTCTTCGACGCGTACGGCTCGGACGCGATGCGGTGGATGCTGATGTCCTCGCCGGTGCTGCGCGGCGGTGACATGGCGGTCACCGAGACGCTCATCCGGGACTCCGTCCGGCAGGTGCTGCTGCCGCTGTGGAACGTCTGGTACTTCTTCTCGCTCTACGCCAACGCGGACGGGCACCAGGCGCGGCGCCGCACCGACTCGACGCACCTGCTCGACCGGTACGTGCTGGCGAAGACGAACGAGCTGGTGTCGACGGTCAGCGCGCAGATGGACGCGTACGACATCTCCGGCGCCTGCGCCACCGTCCGGTCCTTCCTGGACGCGCTGACCAACTGGTACGTGCGCCGGTCCCGGGACCGGTTCTGGTCCGGTGACGCGAACGCCTTCGACACTCTGTGGACGGTGCTGGAGACGCTCTGCCGGGTGGTGGCGCCGCTCGCGCCGCTGACCGCGGAGGAGATCTGGCGCGGTCTGACCGGGGAGCGCTCGGTGCACCTGACCGACTGGCCGGAGGCCACCGAGTTCCCCGCCGACCACGACCTCGTGGCGGCGATGGACAACGTGCGGGCGGTCGCCTCGGCGGCGCTGTCGCTGCGCAAGGCGAAGGGGCTGCGGGTGCGGCTGCCGCTGTCGAAGCTGACCGTGGCCTCGCCGGCGGCGGAGCAGCTGCGCCCGTTCGCCGACCTGGTCGCCGACGAGGTCAACGTGAAGGCGGTGGAGTTCAGCGCGGAGCTGTCCGAGTACTGCCAGCAGGTGCTCACCGTGGTACCCCGGGCGCTCGGCCCGCGGGTCGGCAAGCAGGTCCAGCAGGTGATCAAGGCGGTCAAGGCGGGCGACTGGGAACTGGTCGACGGCGCACCGGTGGCCGCCGGGGTCACCCTGGCCGAGGGTGAGTACGAGCTGCGCCTGGTCGCCGCCGACGCCGAGCACTCCGCGCCGCTGCCCGGCGCCGAGGGCGTGGTGGTGCTGGACACCGAGGTCACCCCGGAGCTGGCCGCCGAGGGGCTGGCCCGCGACGTGGTCCGGGTGGTGCAGCAGGCACGCCGGGACGCCGACCTCGACGTGTCCGACCGGATCGTGGTGTCGGTGTCGGCCTCGGAGGAGGTGCGCGCGGCGGTCGCCGCGTACATGGACTTCGTCACCGGGGAGGTGCTGGCCGACTCGGTCGACTTCGCCGAGGGCCTCGACGGCTTCGCCGGCGAGGTCGGCGAGGGTGACCGGGTGACGGTCGTCGTGCGCAGGGTATGACGATGTGAGCAAGGGGCCCTTCCCGACGCCTCGTGTAGAGGAAGGGCCCCTTGCGGACCGGAGCATCGCCAGGGCTCGGACGCCTCGCCACCTCCATCGGAGGGAGTGTGGCGGCGTCCGCTACCGTGACACCGCCTGTTCGCACCTCATCTGCCGGAGGACCAGTGCCCCTGCTCTACACCATCGGCAAGCTCACCGTGGCGCCCACGCTGCGGTTGGCGTTCCGCCCGACCGTGGAGGGGCTGGAACACGTGCCGGAGACCGGCGGCGCCGTCTTCGCCGGCAACCACCTCTCGGTGGCCGATGAGCTGTTCCTCGGCACGGTGGTGCCCCGGCACCTGGCGTTCTGGGCCAAGTCGGAGTACTTCAAGGGCACCGGCGTGAAGGGCGCGATCTCCAAGTTCGTCCTCACCGGCCTGGGCGCGATCCCGGTCGAGCGGGCCGGTGGGCGGGCCGCGCTGTCCGCGTTCGACGCGGCCATCCCGGCACTCAAGGGCGGCGACCTGGTGGTGGTCTACCCGGAGGGCACCCGCTCACCGGACGGCAAGCTGTACCGGGGGCGGACCGGCGCGGCCCGGCTGGCGATCTCCGCCGGCGTGCCGATCATCCCGGTCGGCATGATCGGCACGGACAAGGCCCAGCCGATCGGCGCCCGGGTGCCCCGCCCCGGCGCCGCGAAGATCACCGTCCGGTTCGGCAAGCCGCTGGACTTCACCGGCCGGCCCGACGACCGCACGTCGCTGCGACAGATGACCGACGAGCTGATGAGCGAGATCCAGAAGCTCACCGGTCAGGAGTACGTGCCCCGCTACGCCCCGCCGCGCGCCCACCCGGACCCGACCCGCGACGCCTGACCGGCCCCGTCCTCAGCCCTGCTTGGGCTGGACGATCTGGACGCGCAGGGTGTCCAGCAGAGCCGCGCTGTCCGAGACGGAGAGCCGGGTGAACACCCCGGTGGCGATGCTGCCGTGGTCGACCGAGGTGCAGACCACCACGTCGGTGCCGGCGGACCGCCCGACGGCGCAGCGTTCGTGCCGGCCTCGTACACCGGTCTGCACCGTCTCGGGCGCCTCCAACCCGTAGCGCTCGCTGAGGCGGCTGATCTCCGCGTCCGCGTCCGCCTCCGGCGTCAACCGGATGCCGGTGCCGCCGAAGACCGTCACCCGCTTGCCGTCCGCGGTGGCGTAGACGCCGGCGAAGGTGTCCTCGGCCAGCCAGTGCTCCTGGCGTACCTCGTTCTCCAACTGCCGTACGGTCTTCGCGCTGCTGTCGTCCTGGCGCAGGCTCAGGTCGGCCACCTGCTCGGGCAGCGCCGCCCGGGCCGGGTACTGCGCCGAGATCGGGAATCCGTAGTAGGCCGGGCAGCCGCAGCAGCAGGCCAGGGTGAGCAGCAGCAGCCACGGCCAGCGGCGTCGCCGGCGGACCGGGACCGGCACGTACCCCTTGGGCGCCTGCCAGCCCGGCGGCGGCGTCACCGGCGGCGGCGCGGCGGATCGCCGGCCCCGACGCTGCTTCGGCGGCGCGGGCGGCGACACCGGCGGGGCCGGCGGTGGGACCGGCATCGCAGGTC
>NZ_RCVI01000243.1:0-17815 GCF_003667455.1 Micromonospora sp. CV4
ACGGGGTGGGAGGGTGAGGGTGACGGCGACCGGCAGGTGGTCGCTGGCCGTACCGCGTGGCGCGACCGGGCCGCTGGCGGTCAGGCCGGGCGAGACGAACACGTGGTCGATCTGCTGGCGCGGGTCGTCGGCCGGGCTCGTCGCCAGCGGTCGGGCGGCCACCAGCGCGTCGACCAGACCGGCCTCGGTGAACTGCGCGAACGCCTCGTCACCCGGTTCGGTGTTCAGGTCGCCGGCCACCACCAGGGGCCGGCCGGCCGCGTACCCGGTCGCGAAGTCGACGACCGCGCCAGCCTGGACCACCGGACCATGGCCGGGTGGTGGTTGCAGGTGGGTGCTGACCACGGCGGCGCGGACGTCGTCGCCGAGGTCCAGGGTGACCGCGAGGGCCTGCGCGCCGGTGGGGGCCCCGACGGCGGGCAGCGCCACGGTCCGCGGATCGGTCACCGGCCAACGGCTGAGCACGGCGTCCCCCCAGACGGGGTCGGCGGCCGGCCCGAAGACGTACGGCATGCCGAGCCGGTCGGCCAGCAGGTCCAGGGTGTCGTGGCCGCCGTTGAGCAGCCAGCCCCGGTCCACCTCGCTGAGCAGCACCACGTCGGGCCGCTGCCGGTCGATCATGTCGGTCAGTCCGGCCAGGTCGAACCGGCCGTCGAGCCCGAAACCCATCCGGACGTTGTACGCCACCACGGTCAACCGATCCGGCGGGCCGTCCCGGTTGCCGGCCACCGGCACGTCGTCGGCGAGCAGCGGCGCCAGCAGGGCCAGCGCGGTGACCGCGGCCGTGGTCCGCAGCGGCGGCAACGGCGCCGGGACCGGGCGGGCGGTGGGACGGGCGGCGAGGGCCACGACGGCGACCAGCGCGGCGACCATCACCGGCACCGCGCCGTTGGGGTAACCGAGGTCGTAGGCGGAGTAGTACCCGACCGCCCCGACCGCGAAGACGAGCATCCCGGCGGCGACCGCGTACCCCCGACGGCCCGCCGGACGCGCGCTGCCCTGGACGCCGCCGACGCCTTCGAGAAGGCCGGCGTCGACGCCGCTGCCGGGCTGTCCGGCGTCGACGCCGGTGTCGGGTCGTCCGGCGTCGTCGCCGGTACCGGGGCGTCCGGCGTCGTCGCCAGTCTCGGGTTGTCCGTCGTCGCCGGTGTCGGGTCGTCCGGCGGCGTCGGTGAGGGCGAGGCAGGCGCCGAGACCGACGGCGGTGAGCAGGACGGCCGCGACGAGCAGGTCGCCCCGGTCCAGCGCGAAGAGCAGCGCTCCGGCCAGCAGGGCCGTCGGCCCGAGCGCCCGGCCCCACCGCGCGGGCGGACGGACCAGTGCCGCCAGCAGAAATCCGGCGACCGCCACCGGCACCGGGGCCAGCCCGACCAGCGGCGAGCGGGCCACGCCGTCCCCGGCGACCAGGTACGAGGTTCCGGTCCGGGCCACCGCCGGAGCGAGCGCCACCATCCCGGCCAGCAGCAGCGCCGGCCCGGCCAGCAGCCAGGCCCGGGCGCCACCGGGGCCGGTCGGCACGGTCGGCAACGCCGTGCCGAGCAGGAACAGCGTCACCGCGGCGGCGCTGAGCAGCCAGGCCACCCAGTCACCCCGCCAGACCAGGTCGTACGTGTCCAGCAGCGCGTGCACGGCCGCGTTGGCGGCCAACCCCAGCGCCAGCCCGGGCACCGGTCGGTCGGTGCCGGCGGCGACGCCGACCAGCCAGACCAGACCGGCCAACAGCCCGGCGGTGGCCAGCCAGAGCTGCGTACGACCGCCCGGAGCGGCGGTGAGCGCGAGCCGGGCGCCGGCCAGCACAACGGCAGCGGCGACGGTGACCGGCCGGGCGCCCACCCGGCGGACCAGCGCCGGTGCGGCCAGCGTCAGCACGAACCAGCCGAGGGCGAACGCGCCCATCAGCTCGGCCGGGGTGGACGCGGCCTGGCCGAAGATGGTGATGATGCCGGGCAGCCAGACCCGCAGCACGTCGAGAAGCAGGATGACGCCCAGCGCAAGCGATCCGGTGGTGAGCTGGCGGTAGCGCACCGGCGCCCTCTTCCCGTCGGCGGGCCGGCAAAGGGGGGCCGGCACGGCGATTCTGCGCGTGCCGGCCCGCCCGGTCAACGGTCCGGGTACGCCGAAAGGGCGCCCACCCCACGGGTGGACGCCCTTTCGTGCGGGTCGGTCAGCGCTTGCTGGCCGCCTTCTTGGCCGGGGCCTTCTTCGCCGGGGCCTTCTTGGCCGCCGTCTTCTTGGCCGCCGTGCTCTTGCTCGCCGTCGCGGTGGTCTTCTTCGCCGCGGTGGACCTGGTCGCCGCGGCGCTCTTCTTCGCCGGGGCGGTCTTCTTGCTGGCGGCCGCCTTGGCCGTGGTGGTCTTGCTCGCCTTGGCCGGGGCGGTCTTCTTGCTGGCGGCGGCCTTGGCCGTGGTGGTCTTGCTCGCCTTGGCCGGGGCGGTCTTCTTGCTGGCCGCCTTGGCCGTGGTGGCCTTGGTGCCCGCCGCCTTGGTGCCGGCGGTCTTCGCCGTGGTGGTGGCGGTCTTCTTCGCCGCCACCGTGGCCTTCGGCACCTTGCCGCTGGCCACCATCTCCTTGAACCCGGCGCCGGCACGGAAGGTGGGGACAGATGTCTTCTTGACCTTCACCGCCTCGCCGGTACGCGGGTTGCGCGCTGTTCGTGCGCCACGCACACGCTTTTCGAACGCTCCGAATCCGGTGATCGCCACCTTCTCGCCCTTGGTGACCGCTGCCTGGACCTCAGTGAGGACCGCGTCGAGCGCGGCCGTCGCCGTTTTCCGGTCCCCCAGGCGAACGGCGAGCGCCTCGATGAGCTCGGCCTTGTTCACGACTTCCTCCCGATTGTGCAACTGACTCGACGCGAGCCATTCTGCGCGCACGGTATGCCCTGTGCTGCCGGGACACAAACATTCGGTGGAAAAAAGCCCTTGTGTCGTAACGGATTCACCCCCACCGGTTGGACCGATGGGGGCGGAATCCGGTGCGCGGTCGGGCGTACGGCTATGCCACCGAGGGCAGGAACGGCAGTCGGCCCGCCTCGTAGGCGTCGATGTCGGCGGCGTGCCGAAGGGTGAGTCCAATGTCGTCCAGGCCCTCCAGCAACCGCCACCGGCTGAAGTCGTCCAGGGGAAAAGACCAGCTGGCGCCCCCGGCCCGGAGCTGGCGAGCGGTCAGGTCGACGGTCACCGGCGTGCTCGGATCCGCCTCGACGAGGTCCCACAATTCTTCGACGGCTTTCAATTCCAACTCGACCGGCAGCAGACCCTCCTTGAGTGCGTTGCCGCGGAAGATGTCGCCGAAGCGCGGGGCCACGACTGCGCGAAAGCCCCAGTCCCGCAGCGCCCAGACGGCGTGCTCGCGGGAGGATCCGGTGCCGAACTCCGGACCGGCGACAAGGATCGACGCCCCGGAATACGAATGATCGTTGAGCACGAATGCCGGATCTTCGCGCCAGGCGCTGAAGAGTCCGTCGGCGAAGCCGGTCCGAGTCACCCGCTTGAGGTACACGGCCGGGATGATCTGATCGGTGTCCACGTTGGAGCGCCGCAGCGGCACGGCGGTGCCGGTGTGGGTGGTGAACTTGTCCATCTCGTCGGTCCCTTCTACAGGTCGGCGGGGGCGGCCAGCCGACCGACCACGGCGGTGGCGGCGGCGACCGGCGGAGAGACCAGGTGGGTACGACCGCCCCGGCCCTGACGGCCCTCGAAGTTGCGGTTGGAGGTCGAGGCGGAGCGCTCGCCCGGCTTCAACGTGTCGGGGTTCATCCCCAGGCACATCGAGCAGCCGGCGAACCGCCACTCGGCGCCGGCGTCGGCGAAGACCTTGTCCAACCCTTCGGCCTCGGCGGCCTCGCGCACGGCGGCGGAGCCGGGCACCACGAGCATCCGGACCCCCTCGGCGACCGTGTGGCCGCGCAGCACGTCGGCGGCGGCCCGCAGGTCCTCCAGCCGGCCATTGGTGCAGGAGCCCACGAAGACCACGTCGATGGGCAGCTCACGCAGCGGCGTGCCGGGGCGCAGGTCCATGTACTCCAGCGCGCGGCGGGCCGCGGCACGCTCGGAGTCGGTGCCGAACTCCTCCGGGTCCGGCACCGGCGCGCTCAGTGGCGCGCCCTGCCCGGGGTTGGTGCCCCAGGTGACGAACGGGGTGATCCGGCTGGCGTCCAGGGTCACCTCGGCGTCGAAGCGCGCGCCCTCGTCGGTGGGCAGCGTCCGCCACCACTCGACCGCCGCGTCCCAGTCCGCGCCCTGCGGCGCGTTCGGCCGACCCTTGAGGTACGCGAAGGTGGTCTCGTCCGGCGCGATCATGCCGGCCTTGGCGCCCCACTCGATGGACATGTTGGCGATGGTCATCCGCCCCTCCATCGAGAGCGCGCGGATGGCCTCGCCGCGGTACTCGACGATGTGCCCGCGACCGCCGCCGGTGCCGACCTGCGTGATCAGCGCGAGCACCAGGTCCTTGGCGGTGACCCCGGGGGCGAGTCGGCCGGTGACGTTCACGGCCATGGTCTTCGGCCGGCTCTGCGGCAGCGTCTGGGTGGCCAGCACGTGCTCCACCTCGCTGGTGCCGATGCCGAAGGCGAGCGCGCCGAACGCGCCGTGGGTGGCGGTGTGCGAGTCGCCGCAGACGATCGTCGTGCCCGGCTGGGTGAGCCCGAGCTGCGGGCCGATCACGTGCACGATGCCCTGGTTGTCGTCGCCGAGCGGGTGCAGCCGCACGCCGAACTCGGCGCAGTTGCGGCGCAGCGTCTCGATCTGCGTCCGCGACGTGGGGTCCGCGATGGTGAGCAGGTCACCACGGCGGGACCGGAACGCCGGATCGGCGTACCCGGTCGGGGTGTTGTGGTCCTCGGTCGCGAGCGTCAGGTCGGTACGGCGCACCCGGCGCCCGGCGAGCCGCAGCCCGTCGAACGCCTGCGGGCTGGTCACCTCGTGCAGCAGGTGCAGGTCGATGAAGAGCAGGTCCGGCTCACCAGCGGCGGACCGTACGACGTGCGCGTCCCAGACCTTCTCGGCCAGGGTCCTCGGCTCAGGAGTGACTCCCACCATCTGGACATCCTAAATTCTGGGAGGTAAGTTTCGGCTTGTGGGACACAGTATGAGCGGTGTCGGCGTTCTCGACAAGGCGGTGGTCATCCTGGCCGCCTGCGTCGACGGCGCCAGCCTGGCCGAACTCGTTGAGCGCACGAAGCTGCCCCGGGCCACCGCGCACCGGCTGGCGCAGGCACTGGAGATTCACCGGATGCTGGTCCGGGACACACAGGGCCGCTGGCGCCCCGGCCCGCGCCTGGGCGAGCTGGCCAACGCCGCGCCGGACGTCCTGCTGACCGCCGCCGAACCGCTGCTGGCCGCGCTGCGCGACGCCACCGGCGAGAGCGCACAGCTCTACCTGCGCCGCGCCGACGAGCGGATCTGCGTGGCGGCGGCGGAGCGTGCCAGCGGCCTGCGGGACACCGTTCCGGTCGGCTCGGTGCTGCCGATGACGGCCGGTTCCGCGGCCCAGATCCTGCTCGCCTGGGAGCCGCCGGAGGCGGTCATGCCGCTGCTGCCGCGCAGCAAGTTCACCGGCCGCACCCTCGCCGAGGTCCGGCGCCGTGGCTGGGCGCAGAGCGTCGCCGAACGGGAGGCCGGTGTGGCGAGCGTCTCCGCCCCCATCCGGGACCGCACCGGCCGGGTGATCGCCGCCGTCAGCATCTCCGGCCCGATCGAACGCCTCGGCCGCCGCCCCGGCGAACGCCACGCCATGGCCGTCGTGCGAGCCGGCCAACGCCTCTCCGGCCTCTGAACGGCCCCCACCCGCTGCTCGCCGCGGTGATCAAGAGGTGCGCGTCAACACGGTCGGCGTGTCGTGACGCGAACCTCTTGATCACCGCGGAGGCGGCAGGGGGTACCCGAAAAGGGGAAGGCCCGTCTCGCGGTGCGAGACGGGCCTTGGTTGTAGCCCCGACCGGATTCGAACCGGCGCTACCGCCTTGAGAGGGCGGCGTCCTGGGCCGCTAGACGACGGGGCCAGAACTTTCCTGCATCACCGCCCTGGCGAACGGTGCAGCGGTAGTCTAGCGGCACCCGTACCCGGGGGGCGGCACGGGGTGCGGGCCTCGATGACCGCGTGGGGCGGACACGAAACAGCCCGCCTCACCACGTGAGACGGGCTGTGCGCTGATGTAGCCCCGACCGGATTCGAACCGGCGCTACCGCCTTGAGAGGGCGGCGTCCTGGGCCGCTAGACGACGGGGCCAGAACCACTTCTGCTCCTCCACCCTCGCGGGCGGAGGAGCTGCACTCTACCAGAGACCACTCTCCGCCCCCGGAGGGGCGGAGTCGAACTCCGTCAGAATCCAGCGTCCGGGATTCTCGCGAATCCCAGCTGCGCTGGGGTACCAGGACTCGAACCTAGACTAACTGAACCAGAATCAGTCGGGCTGCCAATTACCCCATACCCCATTGGCCCCTTGCGGCGCCGGGAGTGAACATTACCCTCCCGGTGCCGGCAGGCCAAATCCAATCCCCCTGAACCGCCCGTGAGCTGCGGAAACAGGGGCATCGGACGGATCAGGCGACGGGGACCACCGGGTTGGTGAGCTCGCCGATGCCCTCGATCCGCACGGTGACCGTATCCCCCTCGACGAGCGGGCTAACCCCGGCCGGCGTGCCGGTGAGCACCACGTCGCCGGGCAGCAGCGTCATCACGTGCGAGATGTACGACACCAGGCCGGGCACGTCGAAGACCATGTCCTTCGTCCGGCCGAGCTGGCGTACCTCCATCTCCTCCGGGTTGCGGCCCACCTCACACCGGATCTCCAGGTCGGAGACGTCCAGACCGGTGGTGATCCACGGACCGATCGGGCAGAACGAGTCGAAGCCCTTGGCCCGGGTCCACTGCCCGTCCGAGCGCTGGAGATCCCGGGCTGTGACGTCGTTGGCGCAGGTGTAGCCGAAGATGGCGCGTTCGGCGGCGGCCCGGTCGGCTCGGCGCGCCCCCGGCGCCCCGATCACCACCGCGAGCTCCGCCTCGTGCTCCACCTGCTTGGAGAAGATCGGCAGCCGGATCGCGTCCCGGGGACCGATCACCGAGGTGGACGGCTTCAGGAAGAGCAACGGCTCCTTGGGCACCTCGGAGCCGTGCTCGGCGGCGTGGTCGGCGTAGTTGCGACCCACGCAGACCACCTTGCTGGGCAGGATCGGCGAGAGCAGACGGACGTCGGAGAGGGCCCAGCGGGCCCCACTGAAGGAGAGCTGGCCGAACGGGTGGCCTTCGATCTCG
Source organism: Micromonospora sp. CV4 (assembly GCF_003667455.1). Classification (NCBI taxonomy): domain Bacteria; kingdom Bacillati; phylum Actinomycetota; class Actinomycetes; order Micromonosporales; family Micromonosporaceae; genus Micromonospora; species Micromonospora sp. CV4. The sequence continues at coordinate 7,257 of NZ_RCVI01000243.1, forward strand.
GCGATGGTCAGGCTCTGCGGCCCGGCCTCCGCCTCGCCCTCGACGACCCCGAACGACATTCCCTTGGCATGAGCGAAACGAGCGATACGCACCTGGCCAATCTAGCCCCGCCGGCGGGTTTACCGGCCAGGACCGGCTGCCGGGTGTGCTCAAGCCGTCAGGACGGGCCACCTTAGCCGAGGCCCTGACGGTGCGGGCCGGCTTCCCGACTTCGTACCCGCACGGAGGCAGCCCGCCCCTAGCGTCGGCTCCGGAGGTTCGTTCGTATGCCTGCATCGACACGACACCACAGAGCCCTCGCAGTGCTCGTGCACTGCCTCGGCATCCTCGCCGCCGTGCCGGCCCTGCCCGCGGCGGCCCCGGAGGCGGCGGCCACGCCACGACCACCGGCCGTCACGCCACAGACAACGGCGGTCACGCCACGACCGACGGCGGCCACGCCGCTGCCGGTCGCCAGCGCGCCGCCGCCGGTGGCGGTGGCCGCGCGGGCGCCCCTCGCGGCGACCGCGGAGGCCACCCCACCGTCGGCGCCGCCGGCGATGGCACCACCCTCGAAGAGCCCGGCGAAGACGATTCCGCCGCCGGTCACGGTGGCGGTCGCCCCGGAGAGCAGCCCCGCGCCGCGGTACCGGATCCAGGTCCGCAACGTGGGCAACTCACCGGTCGACACCACGGTGCGCCAGGAGCTGCCACCCGGCGCCTCGGCCACCTCGATCAGCTCCGGCGGGCGGGCCACCCGCGCCGGCGGGTCCACCGCGGAGGTGACCTGGCGGTTGAGGCTGCCCGCGCACAGCTCGACCACGCTGGGCACGGCGCTCGCGGCGACCGCGCCGGGCCAGGCGATGACCGCGCCGGCCTGCGCGTTCACCAGCGACGGCAGCCGGCCGTACGACTGCGCCACGGCCACCTGGCAGGCGGCGGCGGCGCCCGCTGCCGAGGTCACCGAGGCCCCGCCCTGGCGGCGGATCCCGGTGCTGCTGGCCGGGCTGGCCGTCCTGCTGCTGCTCTGCGCCGGTGTGTTCTGGGTGTGGCGTCGCCGGCGTGGGCGGCGGGTGACGGCAGCCGCCCTGGCGGCCGACCGGGGGCCCGACGACGGACGCGGAACGATCTATCCACGCCCGTCCGCCCCGAGCCCGGCGGCGCGTCGGCGTACCCCGCCGGTCTGGTTGCTGGTCGGTGCGGCGGTGGTGGTGCTGGCCGGCGTGCTGGGCGCCGCCGGCTGGACGGCGACCCGCCGGGTCGCGTCGATCGACACCCAGAAGCAGCCGACCAGCGGCGCGTGGATGGGCACCGCGGTGTCCGGTCCGGTCGGCGTGCCGCTGCGCGAGTCGGCGTTCGAGTTCACCGTGTACCGGGTGTCCTGCGGTGCGGCGGGCTCCGCTCGGCCGGCCGACGGCGGTACGGCGTCGGCCGCCGGCCGGCGCTGCCAGGCCACCGTCGGTGTGCGCAACGTCACCGGCGATCTGCAGCCCTGGCACGGCGAGCTGCAACGGGCCTACCTGCCCGGCGGGCGCTGGGTGAGCACCGACGAGCCGGCCACCCGGGCGGCCAACCTGGGTCGGGACGTCTTCGCCGATCCCGTCGCCGCGGGCAGCCGGGTGGTACTCCCACTGGTCTTCACCGTTGACGGGCGGGACCCGCCCCGGCAGTTGGAGCTGCGCAGCGGGGTGTTCTCCGCCGGCGTGCGGGTGGACATGCCCTGACCGGTGGGCGGGCGGCGGTCGTACCCTGGGGTCCGTGACCGCCGCCCTCGCCCCCGCCGTGCTCGACGTGGCGGCCTGGCAGGCCCGCCGCCGGGCCCACGAGGAGCGGGTGGACGCCTGGCTGACCCCGCACCTGGCCCGCCGCCGTCGCGGCGAGCGGCACCCGGTGGCCGATTTCCTCTTCACCTACTACTCGCACCGCCCGGCCCAGTTGCGTCGCTGGCACCCGGGCGCCGGGGTCGAGCTGCGCGGCGCGGATCCGGCCGAGTTCGGCCGTGACTACCGCGCCACCGACGTCGGGGTCACCCTCGACACCGAGGGGGTACGCGCGCGGCGCGGCGACTCGATCGGCTGGATCCGCTCGCTGCTGGCGGCCACCGCCGGGCGGACGCCGCACTTCGGCTGTTTCGGGATGCACGAGTGGGCGATGGTCTACCGGCAAACCCGCGAGGAGTTGCGGCACAACGCCTGGCCGTTGCGGCTGGACCCGGAGCGGACCGCCGCGATCGTCGAGGAGCGGGGCGTGCGGTGCAGCCACTTCGACGCGTTCCGGTTCTTCACGCCGCCTGCTCGGCCGTTGAACGTGCTCTCCCCCACCCGGGAGAGCCAGCACGCGCTTGAGCAGCCGGGCTGCCTGCACGCCAACATGGACCTCTACAAGTGGGCGTACAAGCTGTCGCCGCTGCTGCCCTCGGAGCTCGTCGCGGACTGCTTCGAGCTGGCCCGGGAGATCCGCACCCTGGACATGCGGGCGTCCCCGTACGACCTGGCCGCGCTCGGTCATCCGCCGGTGCGCGTCGAGACGCCGGAGGGCAGGGCCGAGTACGCCGCCGCGCAGCGCGGCTTCGCCGACCGGGCCGCCGTGCTGCGCGACCGGCTGCTCGCCGCCGTGCCGGCCTGACCGGGAGCGGCCGACTCAGCTCGCCGGGCGGGTCCGCAGACCGTCGATGAGCAGCGCGACCACCGCTGCCATGTCGTCGTCGAGGCCCGGTTCGCTCCACTCGGTGCGGTGGGACGGGTGGTGAAACCGGGCGGTGGCCTGCAACAGCGCCCGTCCGGCCACCGCCGGGTCGGGGACGCTGAACTCACCGGCCGCCACCCCGTCCGCGACGATCAGGCTGAGCTGGCCGGCGAGGACCTCCAGGTGGTTGGCGACCGCGCCCTCGGAGAGGGTGGCGAGCTGGTGGAAGTTGTCGAACAGCTCCGGGTCCTCACGGGCCATCCGGCGCTTGGTGCCGCTCAGCTCGGCCAGCCAACGGCGTAGCCGCTGCGGGGCCGGGCCGGGGCCGGTGGCCACCTCGATCAGCGGGGTGGAGACCCGGGCCAGCCAGCGTTCGGCGACCGCCTCGCGCAGCGCCGCCTTGCTGGCGAAGTGGCGGTAGACGCTGCCGTGGCTGACGCCGAGCGCGCGGGCGACATCCAGCACGGTGGCCTTGGCCGGCCCGTACCGGCGCAGCACCTCCTCGGCGGTGTCGAGGATGCGGTCGGCCGTCAGGGCGGTGGCGTCGCTCATCCCTCCAGCCTTCCTGACCGCGCGGACGGCCGTGGCGCGGCCCCCGGCCGGCGGTCGCGCCACGGCCGGGCGGTCATGCCCGCTCGCTGTCCAGGTGCGCCATCTGCGCCTCGTCGTAGCGGGCGCCGGCGGCCGCGCCGGCCGGTACGGCGGCCTCGATCGCGGCCAGGTCCGTCTCGGTCAGGGTGATCGCCGCGGCGCCCAGCGCCTCGGTCAGCCGGTCCCGACGCCGGGCGCCGATCAGGGGCACGATGTTCTCGCCGCGGGCGAGCACCCAGGCGATGGCGATCTGCGCCACGGTGACGCCGCGAGCCTCGGCGATGGCGCGCAGGGCGTCCACCAGGGCGAGGTTGCGGTCCAGGTTGGCGCCGGCGAACCGGGGCAGGTGGCTGCGGAAGTCGGCGCCGGTGGTCTCCCGCTGCGCCGTCCAGTGGCCGCTGATCAGGCCCCGGGACAGCACCCCGTACGCGGTGATCCCGACGCCCAGCTCGCGCGCCGTCGGCAGGATCTCGGCCTCGGGGTCGCGGGAGATCAGCGAGTATTCGATCTGGAGGTCGGTGATCGGGTGCACGGCGTGCGCCCGGCGCAGCGTCTCGGCGCTCACCTCGGACAGGCCGATGTGCCGGACGTGACCGGCCTTGACCAGCTCGGCCAGGGTGCCCACCACGTCCTCCACGGGCACGTCCGGCGTGAGCCGGGCGGGGCGGTAGATGTCGACGTGGTCGGTGCCGAGACGGCGCAGGGTGTACGCCAGGAAGTTCTTGATCGCGGCGGGTCGCAGGTCGATGCCGTTCCAGCCGCCCTCGATGTCGCGCAGCGCGCCGAACTTGACGCTGATCACGGCGTCGTCCCGGTTGCGGCCGCGCAGCGCGTCACGCAGCAGCAGCTCGTTGTGGCCCATCCCGTAGAAGTCGCCGGTGTCCAGCAACGTGATGCCGGCGTCCAACGCGGCGTGGATGGTGGCGATGCTCTCGGCCTCGTCGGCGGCGCCGTAGAGGTCGGACATGCCCATCAGACCGAGCCCGAGTGCGGAGACGGTGGGGCCGGTGGTGCCGAGGGTGCGGGTGTTCATGAGTCTTCCTCTCTTGGAGTGACCCGTTGAGCGTACATCCTTCGGCTGACAGATTCCAGATTCTGTCATCCAGCAGCCGCAAGGACCCCGGAGCCTGCCGAGGAAATTGGGACGAACTACTCGCCGTCCACGCGGCGGTCGCGCTTGCGCTGGGACTGGCGCTTCTTCTCGGCCAGCCGGCGCTCCTTGGCGCCCCGGGACGGACGCGTGGCCCGGCGCGGCGGAGGCGGCGGCGCCGCGGCCTCGCGCAGCAGCGCGGCCATCCGCTCGCGGGCCGCCTCCCGGTTGGCCAGCTGCGCCCGATGCTCACTCGCGGCGATCGTCAGCACCCCGTCGACCAGGCGGTTGGCCAGCCGAGCCAGCGCCCGGGACCGGACCGACTCGGGCACGGCCGGTGAGTTGGCCAGGTCGTAGCTCAGCTCGACCCGGGAGTCGGCGGTGTTCACACCCTGACCACCGGGCCCGGACGAGCGGGAAAAGCGCTCCCGCAGCTCCCCGGCGGGGACGACCCACCGGTCCGTCACCCGCAGTCCGTCGTCCACGCCCCGAGGCTAACCCGCACCGCCGGTCCCGGGGTCACCGGTGCGGCGGTTCACTCTGCGTCGCCGACGGGCTGGGTGCCGGGCCCGCCGTCTCATCGTCGGAGCCGACCGCGGCGTACGCCGCCGCGCCGACCAGCAGCAGCGCGATCACCCCGGCCTTGGTGGCGACGGCCCGGATCAGCAGCCACGCGCTGCGGCGGGCACCCGGCACCGACTTCTTGACGGTCTGGTAGTCACTCCACCCGCGCCGGGCGCGGGTGTACGCCGACCCCACTGCGATTCCGATGACCAGGCCCACCAGCAGGAGGACCACGAGAAGAGGACGCTCCACCTCAGCCAGTATCCATACCGAGTGTGATATTTCCATGGCCCGATGCTCTCGGGCCGGATATCCGACAGTGGTGGCGATCCCACGGGCCGCCGCCGTGCTGTCCGGGCAGCTCAGCCGCCCTTGCCGATGATCGTGTCGGCGGTCTGCTGGACCTGCTCGATCGGGATGGCGAAGCCGATGCCGATCGAGCCGTTCCCGTCGATGGTGGCGATCGCGGTGTTCACCCCGACCACCTCCCCACGGGCGTTCACCAACGGCCCACCCGAGTTGCCGGGGTTGATCGACGCGTCGGTCTGCACCGCGCTGTGCCGGTTGTTGCCCAGCCGCACCTGACGGTCCAACGCGCTGACGATCCCCGCGGTTACCGTCCCGGACAGACCGAGCGGCGAACCCACCGCGAGCACCGGCTCACCGACCCGGGTGGCGCCCGGCTTGGCCAGCGGCAACGGGGCGAGCCCGGCCGACGCGGGCACCTTCAGCACCGCCAGGTCGCTGCGCGGCTCCCGGCCGACCACCTCGGCGGCGTACCGGCGGCCGTCGGGCAGCTCCACCGTCACCGGTCCACCGCCACCCTTGGCCAGGATGTGGTCGTTGGTGATGAGGTGCTGCTGGTCGTCGATGGCGAAACCCGAACCGGTCGCGGACGAGCCGCTCGCGCCGCCGGCGAGCACCGACACCACTCCGGGCACGGTCCGCTCGGCGGCGGTGACCAACTCCGCGGGCACCGGTGCGGCCGACGCCGCGGCCTCGCCCGGACCGCCGTCCCGGCCCGCCACCACCCCGCCTGCCACGGCGCCCGAGACGGCGGAGAGCGCCACCACCGCCAGCGCGGCGAGGAGTCGGCCCGGTCGCCGCCCGCCGGGATCCCGCCCGGTGCCGGGCGCGTCCCAGAACCCGCGGCCGTCCGGGTCGAGTTCCGGTGAGATGAACCAGGGACCGCGCGGTTCACCCAGTCCGGTCTGCACTGCCATGCGTACTCCTCACGGTCGAAGTCCGTTGCGCGCGGCGGGTCAGGGAAGCCGGGAGAACCAGCGCATCGAGCCTGCGGCGGCACCCATCGCGAAGACCAGTCCGAGGCCGATGAACCGGGCCGAGACGTCCTGCCGTTCGGTGCGGTAGCCGACCGAGCTGCCGATGTCGTCGTAGACGGCGCGCAGCTCCTCGGTGGTGCTGGCCTCGTGGAACATCCCGCCGGTCTCGTCGGCGACCGCCTTGAGGGTCTGCCCGTCGACCGGCACCTGGATCGGCCGCCCGCCCCGGTCCACGAACCCGGACGGGGTCCCGAAGGAGATGGTGTGCACCGGCACCTCCGCCGCCACCGCGTCCGCCGCCGCCTCCATCGGGTCCATGCCGGAGGTGTTCGCGCCGTCGGACAGCAGGATGATCCGAGCCGGCGGGGTCTCCGTGGCGGCCTGGCTGTCCAGGCCCTTGACCGCGCCGAGCGAGGTGTTGATGGCCTCGCCGATCGCGGTGCCCTGCACGCCGGTGACCCCTTCGGCGAGCCGGCCGATCCCCTCCTCAAGCGCCTCCCGGTCGGTGCCGGGCGGCACCAGCACGGCGGCGCTGCCGGCGAACGCGACCAGACCGACGTTGAACTCGTCGGGCAGGCCGTCGACGAAGCGTCGTGCCGCCTGCTTCGCCGCGGCCAGCCGGTCCGGGTCGACGTCGGTGGCGAGCATGGAGGTGGACACGTCCACCGCCACCATCACCGTGGCGCGTTCCCGTGGCACCTTCACCTCGGCGGTGGGCCGGGCGAAGCCGACCACGAGCAGCGCCAGCATGGCCAGGAACAGCCCAGCGGGAACGTGCCGGCGCCACACCGGCCGCTCCGGGGCCACCCGGTCCAGCAGCCGCAGGTTGGTGAAACGAACCGCGTACCGGCTGCGTCGACGCTGCATCACCAGGTACACGACGACCAGGGCGAGCACGCCGAGCAGCAGCCACAGTCGCAGCGGCGACTGCCAGATCACGCGACACCTCCCCGGGCGGCTCCGGCCGGCGCGGCGGCCAACCGGCGCTGGGCGTGCACGTGCCGGACGATGTCCGCGCTCCAGTCCCGGTCGGTGCGCAGCGCCAGATGGGTGGCGCCGCTGCGGCGCAGCGCCTGGTGGACCTGGTCACGCTGGGCGGCCGCGGCCTCGGCGTACCGCTCCCGTAGCCGGCGGTCCGATGTGCACACCTCGCGCCGGCGGCCGGTCTCCGGGTCGACCAGCGTGATGAGGCCGACGTCCGGCAGCTCCAGCTCACGCGGGTCGGTCACCTCGATCCCCAGCACCTGGTGCCGGACGGCCAGCCGGCGCAGCGTCCGCTCCCAGGGCGGTGGCTCGCCGGGGTCGTCGGGTAGGCCGTCGAGGAAGTCGGAGACCACCACGACCAGACCACGCCGGTTGGCGACCCGGTGCAGGGCGTCGAGCCCGTCCGCCAGCTCCGGAGGCCCGACCGGCGCCGACGCCCCGGCCGGCGGCCCGGGCCCGTCGCCGGGCGCGGTGCCGCGCGGTGCGGCCAGCAGCGCGCGGAGCAGGCCGAGCAGGTGGGTACGTCCACTGCGGGCCGGAAAGCGCCGAACCCCGTCGGCGCGCAGCACCTGGGCCCCGAGCCGGTTGCCGACTCCGGCGGTCAGAAAGCCGATGGCGGCGACCGCGGCCACCGCCAACTCCCGCTTGTCCAGCTCGGCGGTGCCGAACTCCATGCTGGCGCTGGCGTCGACCAGCAACCAGGTGGTCAGTTCCCGGTCGGCGTCGACCTGACGGACGTGCGGCACGGCGGTCCGGGCGGTCACCGCCCAGTCCATCCGGCGGACCTCGTCCTCGCCCGGCCGGTACTCGCGACTGCCGGCCGGTTCGCTGCCCGGACCGGGCAGCAGGCCGCGGTACTGGCCGTGCAGCAGGCCGTTCAGCCGGCGGGTGACGGTCAGCTCCAGACGGCGCAAACGCTGGTCCGGAGCCAGCTCGGCAAGGCCGGGATCGGCCGGCGCGGCGACCACGCGCCTCATGCCGCCGCCAGGTCGGGGGCCTGCTGCGGGTGGCCGTTGGCCAGCCGGGGCGGCGGCACGGCCTCCACCAGCCGGTGCACCACGCCCTCGGCCGAGACCCCGTCGGCGACCGCGTCGAACGAGAGCACCAGCCGGTGCGCGAGGACGTCCACCGCCAGCTCGCGGACGTCCTCGGGCAGCACGTACTCCCGCCCGCTCAGCAGCGCCCGGGCCCGGGCGGCGGCGACCAGGCCGAGGGTGGCCCGCGGGCTGGCGCCGTACGCCAGCAGTGGCGCCAGCTCGGGTAGCCCGAACCGGCCCGGGTCGCGGGTCGCGAGGATGAGCCGGACCACGTACTCGGCCAACGCGTGGTGGACGAAGACCCGCTCGGCGTGGACCTGGAGGTCCCGCAGCCGTTGCGCGTCGAGCACCTGGCGCGGGCTCGGCCGGTCTGTGCTCATCCGGTAGAGGATCGCCAGCTCGTCGGCGTCGCTCGGGTAGTCCACCACCACCTTCATCAGGAAGCGGTCGCGCTGCGCCTCCGGGAGCTGGTAGACCCCCTCGGACTCGATCGGGTTCTGGGTGGCCAGCACCAGGAACGGTGTCGGGACGGGCCAGCTGCGCCCACCGATGGAGACCTGCCGCTCCGCCATCGCCTCCAGCAGCGCCGACTGGACCTTCGCGGGGGCTCGGTTGATCTCGTCGGCCAGCACGAGGTTGGCCATGATCGGGCCCAACTCGATGTCGAAGGTCTCCTTTGAGGCCCGATAGATCCGGGTGCCGACGATGTCGGAGGGGACCAGGTCCGGGGTGAACTGGATCCGGGAGAAGGTCCCACCGACCACGGTGGCGAGGGTCTGCGCGGCCAGCGTCTTGGCCACGCCGGGGACCCCTTCGAGGAGGCAGTGCCCGTTGGCGACCAGGGCGATGAGCAGGCGTTCGACGAGCCGATCCTGCCCGACGATCACGCGTTTGACCTCGAAGAGGGTCTGTTCCAGCTCGACGCCGGTCGGCTCGGGATCGACCGCGCTGGGCATGCTGGCCAGGGTGTCCGAGATGTCCGTCACGGTGCTTGCTTCCCGGGGCGGCTGCCCGGCAAACGTCGGATTATCAGCGCCGAAGTGCCCGATGGCGCCCCCGCCCGGGATGAACTGTCCGGTCGGGTGACAACGGCCCCGGGACGGCACGACCCACGCGTACGGCGCCAGACCGGGTGCAGGGCGAAGCCGCCGGACGGGCCGGCGGCTTCAACGGGACAACCCGGGGCGCCGGCCCTCGACCAGGGCCGGCACCCGAGCTGTCAGGAGGTGTGGACGACCAGGTGGAAGCCCAGGTCGGCCGGAGTACCCGCCGAGTTGCGGGTCTGCACGAAGACCCCGTTCGGCGTGCCCAGCCGAGCTGAGACCGAGATCTCGCCGGGCGGCGGGACGCAGCAGGCGTCAGCCCGCCCGATGGTGGCCACGAAGACGGCGTTCGTCACGGTGTAGGCGAACTGGACCTCGTACTGGCCGACGCCGTACTTGATCACGGTGCCGACGCCGCGCGCCCTGGTGCCGTTGGCGTTGACGACCACGATGGTGGTGCGGGCGGCGAGTGTGGTCGCGCCGGACTTCAGTGCGGCCTTCGCACTGCGGGCCGACTCCGCCGTCACCGGCGGCTGGGCGTTCGTGCTGCGCGCCGCCGGCTGGACGGCGTCCGGCGCCTTCGCCGTGGGCTGGGCGACGGCGATCCCGCCACCGGCCAGGCTCAGCCCCAGGACAGCGAACGTGATGGCCGCCGCCTTACGTCGGAAAGATGTGCTCATGACAGGTCCCCCTTGTGTGACCGTGCGAATTCGACCGACCCGCAAGGCGGGACGGATGATTGCCTGTAATAGGTGGACGACGACAATGAGCCCGGAGGAAGCTATCTCACGCGCACCTGGTGAGGTTGATTTCTCAACGATCTACATCCGGTCTGAGCTGGGATTACTACTCAGAGTTGCGTCGTTTAGGCCAGATGGAACGTAGCACCGGAAAAAGCCGAACGTCAATAGTTGATCTCGCTTTATCGAGCTGTCGGTCAGCCGTCAGATAATTGTGAAATGTGAGCGCATCACCATTCACAAATTGAGCGTGGGGAGTTCCGGCTAGGCTGACCGCCATGATCGTCGACGCCCCGCCCGCGCCGGCCCGACACCGCGCCGACCGGATCGGCACGGTGCTCTGCTGGCTGGCGGTCGTACCGACGGCGGCCTGGGCGAGCGCCCGGCTGGCCGGCCTGGACCGGGGGCCGCTGGTGCAGGCGCTCGCCTTCACCCCGTACGTCGCGGGCTGGAGCGTGCTGGCCCTGGCCCTCGCGCTCGCCCTACGGCGCTGGCGGCCAGCGGCGGTCGCGGCGCTGGCCGCGGCGGCGCTGCTCGGCGTGGTCGCACCCCGGGCCGTGGCC